>CAYGOU010000065.1:0-12580 GCA_964351455.1 uncultured Porphyromonadaceae bacterium | reverse complement strand
TGATATCGACGATCCGTTCGCTAAAGTCTTGCTTTGAAACCACGCAAAGCAGGGTATCGCTGACTCCCGCATCCACCCTCTCAAAGCATGACAGCTCTCCCTTTGAGGCCCAGACCAGCAGATCTCCTTTTCCGGTCAGCAGGGAGCATATTCCGTTCGGATCAGTATCCTTAGCAATGATGGTGGCAAACCCACCGTAATTGAAGAGGCTGAACTCAACGCTGGCACCCCCGACCGGCTGTCCTGACTTATCCTGCACCTTCACAAACAGCTCTTTTGTGGCAGCATAAGTTTCAAGGGTATTCAGCAGAACGTGGTCATGATAAACCTTTTCGATCCTCCCCTGGCCCGTCCATGGGCCGAATACCCGGGTATCAACCAGCATGGCACGCCTGGCAGGCTCGGTAAACCACCCTAGGTTGGGAACCGCCTCGGGTTCACAGGCACCCAGGTAATACCAAACTCCATCTGCCCAGAATTCAACCCAGGCATGATTGTCATCGCCGTGTGCCCATTTGGGAACATAAACCTGTCGTGCCGGAATTGAAACCGCCCTGAGGGCAGCCACCGTCAGGGTCGACTCTTCGCCGCACCTTCCGAATGCAGACCGAACCGTAGCGAGGGGTGCCGAGGTTCGGTCATCGGTACTCCTGTAGGTGACCATTTCGTGGCACCAGTGGTTGACCTCGAGCGCCGCCTCAAGCATGCTCATTCCGCCTACCCGGTCTTTCAGTTCGTCATAAAAGACCACCCTGGCTGAGTCAAGGTTCTCATTGTTTACCCTGACGGGAAGCACAAAATGGCGAAAAAGATCCACCGGGACCTTCACTCCCCACCCCATCTCCTCTCTTGCCTGAAGACTCGACCTCACCATTTTCAGATAATAATCCCCTTCGTAATCCGCCAGGTCACTCAGGGGCATGCAGGCAAAAAGGAACTGAAGGCCCTCCTTCTCTGCTCTGGTCAGTTGCTGACTGAACACCCCAAAAAGTTCAGCATGCCGGTGGCTGGCCAGCTGCATTCTCTCTTCGAACCGCGACTCAATCTGTTGCCTGAAATCTTTTTCGTCTAAGACCCTGAACGATCGCTCCCTGCATCCTGCCAGGGAAGTAAGCAACAAAACCAAAACCAGTTTTAACAGAGCTGCAATTCTCATTGTATCAAGCCTCCCGGATTTTTTTCTGCAATTTACCATATTTCACGGGTGATTCTCTTGGATTGTTCAGGATCATCTGTACTTTTGGCACCGATAATGACGACACGATGATCGCCCGCAGTTATTACAGCAGCTATTTTTACTTCTTCGGTTTTTATTGGAAGACCGCAGCCGGGCGACCATTTATAGCAGTCTGAATACATAAAGACCAGAATATAAAAAATGGAGGCCCGGCAGAAACCGGGCCTTTTTCGTTATGAAAGAGGCAAAACTGAAAATAGCGATACAGGGAATCCAGGGATCCTTTCATCACCAGGCAGCACTTGAGTTTTTTGGTAATGGAGAATCTCACCTTCTTGAATGCAGCAGCTTTGAAGATCTTTTCGAGGCAGTGGCTTCGCAGGAGGCAGATGCTGCCGTTATGGCCATTGAAAACACCGTGGCTGGTTCGCTGCTTCCAAACTATGCGCTGCTGCATGAATCGGGTTTTACCATCTTCGGGGAGGTTTTTCTCAGAATCAGCCAGCACCTGATGGCACTTCCCGGTCAGGAGATACATGAAATCAGGGAGGTGCGTTCGCATCACATGGCCATCGCACAGACCCGCCGGTTCTTCAGGGATCATCCGCTGATGCGGCTGGTCGAGGCGGATGACACGGCAGCGAGTGCAAAACGGATCCAGGAGGAGAATCTGCGGGGGGTGGCAGCCATCGCCGGAATCCGCGCTTCTGAATTATACGGATTGGAGCTGCTGGCCGAATCGATCGAGACCAACAAAAGAAATTTCACCCGTTTTCTTTTTCTATACAAACCCAACGGCACACCACGCTTCGTTCAGTCTGATCCCGACAAGGCTTCGCTCTCCTTCTCACTGCCCCATCACACGGGAAGCCTCTCTCAGGTTTTATCTGTACTCTCGTTCTACGGGATCAATCTGACCAAGATCCAGTCGATCCCGGTCATCGGACAGGAGTGGAGGTACCATTTCCTGGTTGACCTGACCTTTCAGGAGGCCAGCCGCTATCGCCAATCGCTTGAAGCCATCCGGCCGCTCACCTCATCACTTCAGATCCTGGGTGAATACAAACAGGGAATACTTATCGCATGAAAACACTTGAACTTCAACCCGCTGAACGCCTTGCCGGCACCGAAGAATACTACTTCTCTGCCAAACTGAAGGAGATCCGCCAGATGAATCAAAGCGGACTTCCGGTCATCAACCTCGGAATCGGCAGTCCCGATCGTTCTCCCGACAAGGCAGTGATCAGGGAGCTGATCGAGCAGGCATCCCATGAGAGCAATCACAGCTACCAACCCTATCAGGGAATTCCAGAACTGCGAAAGGCCTTTGCCACTTGGTACCAGGATCATTACGGAGTAACCCTGGATGCCGACCGGGAGATTTTGCCGCTGACCGGATCGAAAGAGGGACTCATGCACATTGCGATGGCTTTCATAAATCCCGGAGATGAGGTGCTGACACCCAATCCGGGGTATCCTGCCTATCAGGCTGTTACCCGTATTGCCGGAGGAATCTGCCGACACTACCAGTTAGAAGAGCAGAATGAATGGCTGCCTGACCTTGAGAGACTCGGGAGTGAAGACCTCAGCCGGGTAAAACTGATGTGGGTAAATTATCCGCACATGCCCACCGGCAGCCGGGCAACTCCCGGTTTCATGGCGGAACTGGTGGCCTTTGCCCATCAGCATGGTATCCTGCTGGTGAACGATAATCCCTACAGTTTTATCCTGAATGAAAATCCGGTCAGCCTCATGTCTGTCGAAGGAGCCTTTTCGGTGGCACTAGAGCTCAACAGCCTTAGCAAATCGCACAACATGGCCGGATGGAGAATAGGGATGGTTGCCGGCAGGGCGGAGTGGCTGGATCATATCCTCCGCTTCAAAAGCCAGATGGATTCAGGAATATTCAGACCCCTGCAACTTGCTGCGGTCAAAGCGCTTCAAAGCAGCCGCGACTGGTACACCGGTGTCAATGAGGTATACCGCCAGCGGCGTGAAAGGGTTTTCGAACTCCTTGAAATCCTCGGATGCAGCTGGCAGCCTTCGCAGCAGGGAATGTTCGTTTGGGCAAGAATCCCTGGCCACGAATCCTCTGGAGGCAAGTTCTCGGATCGAATCCTTTATGATAACAGGGTGTTCATCACTCCAGGGTTCATTTTCGGTTCAGGGGGCGAGCGTTATATCAGGGCCTCCCTGTGCCAGCCTGCAGAGGTTGTCGACGAAGCCATTTCAAGAATCAGATCTGGAAAATAAAATCGAAACTCAATTTTAAACCAAATCATTATGACTGTAACCATCATCGGATTGGGACTGATCGGCGGATCGGTGGCGCTCGACCTGAAGGCCAGGCGGTTTTCATCGCGCATCATCGGAGTCGATCAGGATCCTGAACATAGCCGGATTGCAGAGGAACGCGGACTGGTTGATGAGATCCAGAAGCTCCTTCCGGCTATTCACGAAGCAGATCTCATCATCCTGGCCATTCCGGTTGATGCCATCCGGAGAATGCTTCCCTTTATCCTCGACAACATTACGCACCAAACTGTCACCGACATGGGCTCAACCAAGCTCGAGATCGTTGAGATGGTGAAGGGACACGCCAAGAGGCAGAATTATGTGCCCGCCCACCCGATGGCCGGAACAGAATTCAGCGGTCCGGATGCCGCCCACAACGGGCTCTTCACCAAAAAGGTGGGCATCATCTGTGACATGGCCGACTCGAGTCCGAAAGCCCTTGAGGTGGTCACCAATCTTTACATGGCACTCAACATGAGACTGGTATTTATGTCATCACAGGAGCATGACCTACACGCCGCATACGTTTCACACATTTCACACCTCACCTCCTTTGCCCTGGCGCTGACCGTACTGGAAAAGGAGGTGAATCAAAAAAACATCTTTAATCTGGCCTCCGGAGGATTTGACAGCACAGTGAGGCTGGCCGCCAGTTCTGCAGCCATGTGGGTACCCATTTTCAGTCAGAACCGTCAGAATGTGGTGGAGGTGATGGAGACCTATATCGAAAAAATGGAGAAATTTAAGGACCTGATCCGGGAGGGAGAAGAAGAAAAGGTGGGTTCACTGATCCTGGAGGCCAATAAGATTCAAAAAACTCTAACACAAAACGGATGGAACGGCAAATAGATATACCGGGACTTGAACAATGGGGACTCGATGCCTCCAGGCCGGTGCTGATTGCAGGCCCTTGCTCGGCTGAGTCTGAAGAACAGGTGATGAATACGGCGAATCAGCTCATGGGTACGCGGGTGCAGGTTTTCAGGGCAGGGATCTGGAAACCGCGAACCCGTCCCGGCTCCTTTGAGGGGGTCGGCACCAACGGACTTAAGTGGCTGAGGCGGGTAAAGGAGGAGACCGGCATGATGACCACCACCGAGGTGGCCAATGCCCGGCATGTATACGAGGCGATCAAATATGGTATCGACATGTTGTGGATCGGCGCACGCACCACGGTTAACCCGTTTGCCATTCAGGAGATAGCAGAAGCGCTCGACGGAACCGACATTCCGGTATTGATCAAGAACCCGGTTAATGCTGAGGTAGAGCCCTGGCTGGGAGCCATCGAACGCTTTCAGAAGGCCGGCATCACCAAGATTGCCGCCATCCACCGGGGATTTTCAAGTTTTGCAGAGACCCGCTACCGCAACACCCCCAACTGGCAAATTCCCATTGAGTTAAAGAGAAGGCGGCCAGATGTACCCATATTTTGCGATCCCAGCCACATTGCCGGCCGACGCGACCTGCTTTTTGAAATTTCGCAGAAAGCCATGGACCTGAACTACAACGGGTTGATGATTGAGACCCACCCCGACCCGGATAAAGCGCTGTCGGATGCCAGGCAGCAAATTACTCCCCAGGCCTTGCAGGATCTGGTTAGTAGATTAATTTTGAGGAGGGTGGATCCGGGCAACAACGGATTCCTGAATCAGCTTGAAGATCTCCGAACCGAGATTGACCGGCTTGACAGGGAATTGCTTGACATTCTGGAGAGCAGGATGAAGGTTTCGGTGGAGATCGGAAGGTGCAAAAAAGAGAGCAGCGTTACCATTCTGCAGGCGAGTCGCTGGGATCAGATCCTTGAGCGTTGCACCCGGATGGGCAACGAACGGGGATTGTCAGAGGAATTCGTGGGTAAGATATTCTCGGCCATACACCAGGAGTCGATCAACACCCAGACCCGGGTGATGAACGACTGAAAAAGGTATTTGCAAATAACATCCATGTCAGTAACAACGGTATTTTCTTCAAAGATCGAAGGGGTGGTCAGGGCCCCCGCCTCAAAAAGCGTTACCCAGCGCATGCTGGCCGGGGCGCTTCTTGCACAGGGTACCAGCATCCTCAGAAATGTATCCGACTCTGACGATGCCAGGGCGGCCATGAACGTGATCCGCCAGCTTGGTGCAGTAGTTACTGAAATCCCTGAGGGTCTGGAAGTCAGGGGGGGACTTAGTCCGGTGGGACAGAAGCTTGAATGCGGGGAGGCCGGACTGAGCATCCGGATGTTCCCTCCTATTGCCGCACTAACGGGTAAAAACATGGTATTGACCGGAACAGGTTCGTTGATGAACCGGCCGGTTAACATGGTTGCCGAGGCCCTGATCCAGCTTGGAGTTCAGTGTGAGACCAGGGGAGGATTGCCGCCGCTTTGGATCAAAGGCACCCTGAAGGGGGGAGAACTGTCGATCGACGGATCACTATCATCCCAGCTGCTGACCGGTTTGCTGATGGCCCTACCCGCTGCCCGTCAGGATTCTGTCATCCGGGTGAACAACCTGCAGAGCCGTCCCTATGTGGATCTCACCCTTGAAATTCTTGAAAAATTCGGGATCAGGATCGTAAATGAGGAATACAAAATCTTTTCCATTCCCGGACGCCAGCAATATAAGCCGGCCGATCTCTCTTCAGAGGGAGACTGGAGTGGTGCGGCTTTCATGCTGGTGGCAGGAGCCATTGCGGGCACAATGAGCATTGACGGACTGAACCAGATCTCAGCGCAGGCCGACCGCAGGATACTGGATGTCATCAGGGAGACGGGAGCTGAGGTCGATACGAATGATGACCGGATAACGGTGACCCGAAAGTTTCTTAAACCCTTTGATTTCGATGCCACCCACTGTCCCGACTTATTCCCTCCGCTTGCCGCCCTGGCTGCGCATTGCAAGGGGAGCTCCAGGATTTCGGGAGTCGGAAGGCTGAAAAACAAGGAGAGTAACCGTGCTGAGGCGCTAAAGACTGAATTGGGAAAAATGGGAATTCCGATCCGGTATGACGCTCAGCAAATGTATATTACGGGACCGGCCAGGATCAGAAGCGCGGTGATCGACCCGCACGGCGACCATCGCATCGCAATGGCAGCAGCAGTGGCCGTATTGAACGGACAGGCAGAGGTCTCCATCGAGGAGGCTGCCTGCGTTAATAAGTCCTATCCGGCATTCTTTAATGATTTGATTCAATCAGGAGGAAAGGTCACATGAACAGTTTTGGTCGA
This sequence comes from uncultured Porphyromonadaceae bacterium, assembly GCA_964351455.1. Classification (GTDB taxonomy): domain Bacteria; phylum Bacteroidota; class Bacteroidia; order Bacteroidales; family UBA12481; genus JAGHDB01. The sequence goes on along the minus strand of CAYGOU010000065.1, from coordinate 5,897 downwards.
TTTTTCAGGATATCCCTCTTCGGGGAATCTCATGGGCCCCTGATCGGGGTCTCCATCGACGGTTGCAAACCCGGAATTTCGCTGACAGAAAATGATTTCAGGGAAGCCCTGCGAAGAAGGCAAGCGGGTGCACCTGGTACCACTCCGCGGGTTGAAGCGGATGAACCGAAACTGGTCAGTGGTGTTTACAGGGGATTTACCACCGGGGCTCCTCTGACGATTCTGTTTGAAAACCTGAACGTCAGGTCGGAGGATTATAACCAGATGAAGAAGCAGCCCCGTCCGGGTCATGCCGACTGGGTAGCCATGAAAAAGTTTGATGGGTTCAATGATCCCAGGGGGGGTGGTCATTTTTCGGGCCGGCTGACGCTGGCGCTGGTGGCTGCGGGTGTTGTGGCATCAAAAATGCTCGCTGGAATCAGCATAAATGCGAAACTTACAGAAGCAGGTGGTCAGGCGGACATTAAAAATGCGGTTACCGGTGCCATTGAGAGTAACGACTCGATAGGGGGAATCGTCGAATGCAGGGTGTCAGGAGTGCCAGCCGGTTTGGGAGAACCCTTCTTTGATTCGGTTGAGGCGGTGATTGCCCACCTGGCCTTCTCAATTCCCGCTGTGAAAGGGATTGAGTTCGGTTCGGGTTTTGCCGCAGCGCGCATGAAAGGATCGGAGCACAATGATCCGATTCTTGACCATGAAGGAACGACGCTGAGCAATCATTCGGGCGGGATCAACGGTGGAATCACCAATGGCAATGAGCTGGTTTACAGGGTTGCCATCAAGCCCACCTCCTCAACAGCGCAACCCCAGCAAACGCTCAACCTGGAGAGTGGCAAGGTTGAAGAACTCAGGATCGCTGGAAGACACGACGCATGTATTGCACTGAGGGTACCGGTTGTGCTTGAATCGATCACTGCGATCGTACTGGCTGACCTTTTAATACTGGCCTGAACAGGAGCAGCCAGAAAGCAGGGATCACCTGTTGATCATGGATCGGGCAATTTTTTTGTTGAAAATCACAAATATGCTGACCATGATGCCCCATTGTACGAGACAGGTCATGATGCTATAGGGATTCACCGGATTGAACCAGTCATCCGGGGCAAACAGGGTTGCCGCCAGATAAAACCACCACGCCAGGAGGGCAACCACGGCAAATGGAATGAAAAAGCGAATGACAAGCTCCCACCACGACCGTAACTGCCAATCATTTTCCTGAACGTTAAGCTCCCTTCTGACCTCCCTGATCCCTGACCGTACGATCACCAGGGCCACCATGGCACCTGAAATCATCAGGGCTATTCCCCATACAAAATCCTGGTTGCTGAGAAAATTAAGGTTGCGGGCGGATGGGATTCCAAAAACATAGATCAGAGCCACTACCAGTAAAATGGCGAGTTTTCGCTTCATCCCAGTATCCACAAAGACCCTCACACAAAGCTCAACTTGTGCTATCAGGGAGGTAATGCCTGCGAAGGTGAGTCCAAGAAAAAAGAGGATTGCAAGCGGATGACCGAGGAACATCCTGGCAAATAGTTGCGGCATCCAGATGAAGGTGAGTCCTGTGCTGGCAGGACCGCTGGATTTCATGATTTCCATGATCTCAGGACCTGACATTCTCATTTCATGGCCCAGGATGGCAAAAACAGTTCCGAAAACCATGATTCCGGCCATGAGGCTTACCGTATTATTTCCGATCCCGGTAATGAAGGCATTTTTCACTACGCCATGCTCTTTTTTCATATAGGCAGCATAGGTGATGAAAAGGCCCCACCCTGCCCCGGTATCCCAGGCATTCTGGGTCAGGGCAGCCAGCCATACTTTGGGATTGGCCAGCTGGTTCCAGTCGATCCGAAACAGGTAAGCGATGCCTTCTCCCGATCCCGGCAGGGTTAATGCTCTCACCACGCAAAGCACCACGATGAGCAACAGGGAGGGTATTAAAATTTTATTGACCTTCTCGATTGAAGATACTCCTTTCCAAAGGATCAAAGCAGCTATAGCAATGGCAAGAAAATGAAACAAATAAATGAAACTGCCAGATTGGTAATTGTTCCAGGTTTCCATCGCTATTTCGGTTGAGACCGGCAGTTTATGGGTCAGGGTCTTAAAGAGGTAGAAAAGACACCAGCCCACCACCACGGTGTAGAAAAAGGTGATGGCTGCGGTTACAAAAGCAACGAAGGCACCGAGCCATGCGTATTTCCCTCCCATTCCTTTAACAAAAACCCCGACGACTCCCGTTCTGTGCTTTTTCCCCAGGGTGTATTCAGAAATGATCAGGGGGATGCTCCAAAGAAAGAGAAAGATTACCCAGGCAATCAAAAAGGCTCCTGCCCCTGTCTCCCCCCCCTCCTGAGCACAGATCCGCGGAAATCTCCAGATGTTTCCGGTTCCAACGGCTATGCCCAGGGCACTCAGGAGGAGACCCCACCTGGAGCTGAAACGCTGGGAAGTTGAGGCGTCAATCACATTCGACATGGTGTTCAGTTTTGTTCAGGTTGCCGAAAGATAGGCAAAAGGCTTCGGAAAAATCCCTATATTAATGGTCTGTTCTAAAACACATCGCCATGATCAGAAAGATTGAGATGACCCTGAACCATCACGAGGTGATTGAAGGAGCCGGAGTCAGACTTAGGAGGGTATTTGGTTATCCGAGGAGAGGTCTGCTGGATCCATTTTTGTTGCTTGACCATTTTGGCTCAGACGACCCGGTGGACTATCTGGCTGGCTTTCCGTGGCATCCTCATCGTGGAATTGAGACGGTTACCTATATGCTTGCCGGCGAGGTTGAACATGCTGACAGTTTGGGCAATACCGGGGTGATCGGATCGGGTGACATCCAATGGATGACGGCAGGAAGCGGAATTCTGCATCAGGAGATGCCCCGCGAATACAAAGGCGAGTATCGTGGATTTCAGCTATGGGTGAATCTGCCTTCAACACATAAAATGATGGATCCCCGGTACCAGGATATTCTGGCTTCAGATATTCCGAAAATCACATGGCGAGGGATGGACATCCGTGTGGCAGCAGGAACATTTGGTGGCGTGACCGGTCCGGCTAAAGACATCATTTGCCAGCCGGTTTTTCTTGACATCACCATACCGGCGGGTATTGAACAAACCATCGATGTGGATCCCGAACATACAGTGTTTGCCTATGTATTTGAGGGTTCAGCTTTTTTTCAGCCAAAAATGGAGCGAGAGATATCTGCCGGCACCATGGTTAAGCTCATCGGCGGAGACCAGGTTTTCATGGCAAGCAAGGAGGCCCCCTGCAGGTTCTTGCTGGTCACCGGAAAGCCGATCGGCGAACCCATCGAGTGGCGCGGTCCGATTGTCATGAACACCAAGGAAGAGCTCTACATGGCATTTGAAGAATACCACAACGGCAGCTTCATCAAGAAGCGGGGAACAATTTCGTAAACACCTCCCAATCAGACGAATCTCTGGTTGATCTTTCCCAGGCCGCTGACTGACTTACGGGCTTCGGGCTCACCGTAATATTCTATGGCTCCAACTCCGTCAACGCTTGCATCCAACTGCCCGGTCGCCCAGATGCTTGCTTTTCCCACCCCCCTGAGATCCACATGGCAGATACTGGATTCAAGCCTGGGAGCGTCGTAACTGCCGGCTCCCCGAATCACCACGTGTTGGGAGTGAGTACGACCGGCCAGTGAGATAATTCCTGCACCGGGTAATTCAACCTCCAGTTTTTCTGTTTCAAGTCGCGAGATGATCAGTTCTCCGGCCCCCTTTAATATCAGCTTCAGGTTGGGGCTTTTTAAGCTCTGGATTTTAACCGATCCGGCACCACTGACCCAGATGCCTTCAATCTCCCTGACGGTAAGGAAATACTTCAGGGGCTTACCCTCGACGGCGCTGGTAAAGGCTTTCCAGGCCTTGTCAAACCACCCGCCCTGTATGTCGAGAATCAGGGTGCCGTCATTATTCACCACATTGACCTGCGCCATTACATCCGGGGTTCCTTCGAGCCGCAGGGATTCAGTCGCCCCCTGCTCTATTAACAACTGACCGTAATCGCGAAGCACCACACTTCTGACCCTGCCGGTCTCACGGGATTCGGAAATTATTTCAAACATTGTTGAAGGTGTTGTAAAGATTCATATTTATTTGGGAAGCCGTCCAAAAAACTTCTTAATGGCCCGGTGGAACTTGTGTATGCTGTGGGGCTTGTAAAACATAAGCAGACACTCTTTGGAAATGAGATTAACATCCCGCTCTTTAAACAGATTCAGCACCTCAGGGGTTTCCGACATTTGCTGGATCCATACGTTGGGTATTCCCTTCTTAATTGCGGCTTCAGCAACCGCGAAGCTTTGGGACTTCGGTGTCAGGATCCAGAGAGACTTCACCGAATCGGGAAGGGCATCAACGCTGGGATAGCAGGCAATTCCATCAATGGATTCGGCATGGGGATTTATCGGAATAACGTTTAAACCCTTGTTCATGACCTCTTTAAAGGCTGTGAACCCAAACTTTTTGGGATTTCGTGAAACCCCTGCTACCGCGATGAGGTTTTGTGCGAGAAATTGTTCTATCTGATTGCGGGTTGTCATGGTTGCTGGTAATTGGACTGATAAAATTAGCAGAATTCACGGTTAACAACACTTTAACAAACATTAAGTGTTGGTTAACAGTTAAAGTAGGTAAAGGATCCTAAATTTGTATCAATTAAAATCAATGACCATGAAAACCAGGATCATGATATTTTTGGCCCTCCTTGGGCTGGGTATTCCGTCAGGCATGATGGCGCAAAAGCGGGTCAACGCCGCAGATTTTAAGACCGAACTTCAGGTAGCCACAGAGAACGATGCGGTTCATACCGCCACACCTGCTATGGTATGGGACAAAACCACGGCGGATCTTGGAAAACTTGAGTTCCAGAAGCCCGGCACCGGAGAGTTTAAGGTAACCAATAAAGGATCAAATCCCATGACCATCGTTCAGGTTTCAGCATCCTGTGGTTGCACCGCTCCCAGTTATCCCAAAGAACCGATCAAACCCGGACAGTCGGGAACAATCAAACTTGAATATGACTCCAAAGTTCCGGGGAATTTCAGCAAAACGGCAACTGTGAGATGGTCTGACGGAAGTCGTGAAGTACTTACCATCAAAGGTGAGGTTGGATTAAAGAAATAAACGGGTCCCCTATACAACCTGATTTTAGCCCGGATGCTTTTCATCCGGGTTTTTTTATTAAATTTTCGGAAAATCAAGGTGGTGAAAACAGTCAAAATTCTCTTATATGTCGTTTTCGGGATCATAGCTACCGGACAGTTAACCAGTTCATGGCTTGAATACCGCTGGATGGAATACACATTCAAACCGCTGATCCTGGGCTGGATCATCATGTATTACCTGTTATTCCATCCTAGGGGGGGATTTAATCCGGTGCTGCTTTTTGCCTTCATCCTTTCCTGGGCCGGTGACATCCTTCTGATGTTTGCATGGAAAAGCGATGTGTGGTTTTTTGGCGGTGTGGGCGCATTTTTTATTGCTCAGGCATTTTTCATCCTGGCATTCCTCAAACCAATGGGAGCCACAGGAGGCATGATCCGGAAAAGACCCTGGTTTGTTGTCCCTTTTGTATTTTACCTTGTTGCCATATTCATTCTGGTTTATCCAGGTCTGGTTGGTGTCATGATTCCGGTAGTCGGAATCTATGCCATTTCGCTGGTATTGATGGCCATGGCTGCCTTCAACCGCCTGGGAAGGGTGAAAATCGCAAGCTTTACCCTGGTTTTCCTGGGAGCTGTCTCTTTCGTAGTCTCAGACTCGCTTCTTGCCTTCAACAAATTTCTGGATCCCTTACCACGGGGAGGTTTCATTGTGATGGCATTTTATATCACTGCCCAATTGCTGATTGTGGAG
>CAYGOU010000064.1:0-12605 GCA_964351455.1 uncultured Porphyromonadaceae bacterium | reverse complement strand
GATTACCGGAAAAAAGTCAAACTTGACGGATTCAGGCCAGGAAAGGCCCCGGCAGGCTTGTTGAAAAAAATTTATGGAAAGTCAATCCTGGTCGAAGAGGTGCAGAAATTGCTCTCTGAAGCTCTAAACAACTTTATTAAAGAATCTGATCTGAAGATTCTGGGTGAACCCATTCCGAGTGAAGACTCCCCTAAAATTGACTGGGACCTGCAGGATGTAGCCTACCTCTTCCGTTTCGACATAGGAATCTCTCCCTCTTTTGAACTGAACCTGACCCGAAAGGATAAGGTGGTTAAACACATGGTAAAGATTACCGATGAAATGACCGGCAAACAGGCCGATTCATACCGCCAGCGTTTCGGAACATTTGAAATGGGTGAAAAAGCAGGCGAAAAAGACCTTTTAAAGATTGATATAACTGAAGTCGATGAAAGCCGGCAGGATGTGCCGGATGGCGTGAGAACCGAAAATAGTACGCTTTCACTGGCATCGATCATCGATGATAAGGTACGCAAGCAGCTCATAGGCATCGGCACCAACGAAGAACGATTCTTTAGACCCGAAATCCTCTTCCCGAATGAAACCGACCGTGCCGCAGCCTTCAGGGTTAAATCCGAAGAACTTGAGACCATCGATGGCAAAGAATTCAGGATTACTGTAAAGGAGGTTTCCTGCTTCAAAGCGGCTGAGCTTAACCAGGAGCTTTTCGACAAAGCATTCGGTGAAGGTGAGATTAACAGCGAAGAGGAGTTCTTTTCGAAGATCAGGGAGTCGATCTCAAACCAGCTTGAAAACGACAGCCGGTTCAAACTCCACATCGACACCCGCGAAAAGGTGCTGGATAAAACCCCCTTCGACCTTCCCGACAACTTTCTGAAGCGCTGGATGTTGATCAGCAGGGAAGATGACAAACTGACCCCCGAGGTGCTGGATCGCGATTATCCTGCCTTTTCAAAAGATCTTAAATGGCAGCTGATCAAAAACCGCATAATAGCCGATCTGGATCTTAAGGCCTCCGATGAGGAGCTCTACAGGGAGGCTTTCAGTACCGCCTATGGCCAGTATCGACGCTATGGCATCTATGACGTGCCCCAGGAACAGCTTTTTCGCATGGCAGATCACCTCGTCAAGGATGAAAATGAAAAACGGCACCTGGTCGACAACATCCTCGAAACCAAAGTCATCGAACACTTGCAAACCCTTGTAAAGATTGATGAAAAGGAGATTGCACTGGAAGATTTCCAGAAATTGTTTTCTTAATACAACCCAACAATGAATCAACCTGAAGAATTCAGAAAATATGCCACCAGGCACCTGGGCATCAGCAGTCTCAATATTGACCGCTACCAGTCATTGTACAGCTCATACATCTCCCCAACCATCATAGAGGAGCGTCAACTCAACATAGCATCCATGGACGTCTTCTCCAGGCTGATGATGGACAGAATCATCTTCCTCGGAACCCCCATTGACGACGATGTTGCCAACATCATACAGGGACAGCTGCTGTTTCTTGAGTCGGCTGACCCCTCAAAAGACATCATCATCTATTTCAACACCCCGGGGGGGGCAGTGCATGCCGGACTCGGAATTTATGACACCATGCAGTATATAAACCCCGATGTGGTCACCATTTGTACCGGAATGGCTGCCTCCATGGGGGCCATTTTGCTGGCTGGCGGAACAAAGGGCAAAAGATCCGCCCTTAAACACTCCAGGGTCATGATTCACCAGCCCCTTGGCGGGGCATCGGGCCAGGCCGCAGACATTGAGATCCAGGTCAGGGAGATCCAGAAACTCAAAAAGGAACTTTACGAAATCCTTGCTGAACATTCCGGCAACCCATATAAGAAAATCGAAAAAGACAGTGACCGCAACTTCTGGATGACCTCCTACGAGGCAAAAGAGTACGGAATGATTGATGAGGTTCTCGAACGCAATAATGGTAAAACTAAATAGCCATAAAAACCAGGGCTGCAAATATCGACAAATGCTCATTCTGCGGAAGGTCAAGGGATGACGTGAACCTCCTTATTGCAGGTGTATCAGGACATATCTGCGACCATTGCGTTGAACAGGCCCACACAATCATTCGCGAGGAGTTGATCCCCCAGAAGGATTTTGACATGTCACAGGTACAAGTCAAAACTCCGGTTGAGATCAAGACATTTCTCGACCAGTATGTAATCGGACAGGAGGAAGCCAAAAAAGTCCTTTCCGTAGCTGTTTACAATCACTATAAACGACTGGCTCAGACCGACACGCGCAACGATGTGGAGATTGAAAAATCGAACATCATCCTGGTGGGTGAAACCGGCACCGGGAAAACCCTGCTGGCAAAAACCATCGCCCGGATGCTCCATGTTCCATTCACCATCGTCGATGCAACCGTACTCACGGAGGCCGGATATGTCGGAGAAGACATCGAGAGCCTCCTCACCAGGCTGCTGCAGGTTGCCGATTACGATGTGAAATCTGCTGAAAGGGGCATCGTGTTCATCGACGAAATTGACAAGATTGCCCGTAAAGGCGACAACCCATCCATCACACGTGACGTTTCAGGAGAAGGCGTACAACAGGGATTGCTCAAGCTTCTTGAAGGTTCGGTGGTTAATGTTCCTCCCCAGGGTGGAAGAAAACACCCCGAGCAGAAAATGATCCCGGTCGACACCCGCAACATCCTGTTCATCTGTGGCGGTGCCTTTGATGGAATCGAACGAAAAATAGCCCAACGGCTCAACACCCAGGTGGTAGGATACGGAGCCCAAAAGACCGTTGAAAAAATTGACCGCAACAACCTGGTCCAATACATCGCCCCGCAAGACCTGAAGGCCTTCGGGATGATTCCGGAAATCATCGGCCGGCTTCCGGTGATTACCCACCTTGAACCCCTTGACCGGAATGCCCTCAAGAGAATTCTGACGGAACCCAAAAACTCTATCATCAAGCAGTACATCAAACTGTTTGAAATGGATCAGGTCAAACTCAGTTTTGATGCTGAAGTCCTTGACTATATAGTGGATATGGCCATTGATTTTAAATTGGGGGCCCGGGGATTGAGATCTATTTGTGAAGCCATCATGATCGATATCATGTTCGAAATGCCTCAGAAAAAGAATGAAACCATTCAAATATCCAAACCGATGGCTGAGGAGAAAATGAACCGTCTTACTGCAACCCGACTGAAGGCCAGTTGATTCAGGGTCGTTTGTAAATCAAAAAGGTAAAAGCAGGCAACCCCTCAGGCGAAGCTTCATTGTACTGTCTGAACTCTTCGGTCCATTCACTAGGGTCAAATTCCGGGAAAAAAACATCTGCCTCGTAATCCCGGTCAACCACCGTAAGATAAAGCCTGTGTGCAATTGGCAGAAACTGGGCGTAAACTGAGGCCCCACCTATGATGAAGTTCTCAACACCCCTATCCATCTGCTCGATTGATTCATCAATTGATCCAACGCAGGTGCAACCGGCAAAGCAGTCGCCCGGCCTGTCGGTGATTATGATATTTCTGCGCCCGGGTAATGGTCTCACCGGCAATGAGAGATAGGTTCTCCGCCCCATAACGACAGGATGGCCCAGGGTGTGCCTTTTAAACCACCTGAAATCATCAGGAATGTGCCAGAGCAACTGATTGTTCAACCCAATGGCACGGTTCCGGGCCATGGCTACTATGATGGATATAACGGGCAAATCATTCATCGGCTTCAAACAGAAATATCTCCCTTAATATGCGGGTGAGGATCGTAACCTTCAACATTGAAATCGGAATAATCAAAATCAAGCACCCGTTTAATTTCTGGATTCAATCGCATAACGGGCAGAGATCTTGGTTCCCGCGTGAGCTGCAACCTGACCTGATCAAGATGGTTAAGGTAAATGTGCGCATCCCCCAGGGTGTGAATGAACTCATACGGTTCAAGGCCGGTCTCCCTGGCAACCATCATCAGCAGCAGGCTGTAGGAGGCAATGTTGAACGGAACCCCCAGAAAAATATCGGCGCTGCGCTGATAAAGCTGAAGCGACAGCCTTCCGTCATGCACCCAGAACTGAAAAAGAATGTGGCATGGGGGCAGGTTCATCTTACCAAGATCTGATACATTCCAGGCGCTGACAATGTGCCTTCTCGAGGTGGGATCCTCCTTGATGGATCTGATGACTGAGCTTATCTGATCATAAACCGCCCCGTCTGCTCCGGACCATGAGCGCCACTGGTAGCCATATATGTTACCCAGATCTCCGTTTTCATCCGCCCACTCGTCCCAGATCCCTACCCGATTCTCATGCAGGTAGCGGATGTTGGTATCTCCTTTAAGAAACCAGAGGAGCTCATAAATGACCGATCGAAGGTGAAGCTTCTTGGTCGTCAGCAAGGGAAAACCCTCATTGAGATTGAACCTCATCTGGTAACCGAAAACACTCAGGGTACCTGTGCCGGTGCGGTCACTTTGGTTAACCCCGTTCTTCAGCGTATAATCAAGCAGGTCAAGATACTGTTTCATGAGCTCCTACATCTTAACCTAAAATCATTCCCACGATGGTAGCTGACATGAGTGACGCCAGGGTACCTCCGAGCAGGGCCTTCATCCCAAACTCCGTGAGCCATTTCTTTTTGCCAGGGGCCAGCGACCCGATTCCCCCGACCTGAATCCCTATGGAGGCAAAATTGGCAAAACCGCACAGCATGTAGGTCGCCATCAGAATCGACTTATCCTCTGCAAAAATGCCTGCATCTTTCATAGCAGCAAGACTGGTGTACCCAACAAATTCACTTGCAATCAACTTCTCCCCCGCGAGCTGTCCAACCAGCGCCATATCAGCAGGACAGACCCCGATGACCCACATCAGAGGTGAGAACAGGTACCCCAGAATGAACTGCAGACTGAATCCTTCATATCTCCCGTTACTCAATCCGGCTATCCCGTCATTCAGGGTGGTCCAGCTTCCCAGTTTCAGCAACACATAGTTGATCATTGCAATAAAAGCAAAGAAGACCAGTAACATGGCTCCAACAATGGCGGCCAGCTTTAGACCTTCGATGGTCCCACGGTTGATCGCATCCAAGAGGTTGTCTCCAATGTTCGACTGATCCGGTTCAATCTTTTCCTGAACAGGCTGATCCTGCGGATATAGGATCTTCGCTATTACCACCGCTCCGGGTGCAGCCATGACCGAAGCTGCAAGAAGATGTTTGGCAAACAGAAGCCTCTGTTCAGGATCATTGCCCCCAAGAAATCCGATGTAGGCGGCCATCACCCCTCCAGCAACAGTTGCCATCCCGGCAACCATGATAAGCAGAATCTCAGAGCGGTTCATTTTTTCTAGGTAAGCCTTCACCATGAGAGGCGACTCGTTCTGTCCGAGGAAAATGTTACCGGCTACGGCAAGACTCTCAGCTCCTGAAAGTCTGAAAGCCTTCGCCATCATCCAGGCCAGCACCCAAACCACCTTCTGGATAATTCCGAGATAATAGAGTACACTCGTCAGCGCCGCGAAAAACACGATGGTTGGAAGTATCTGAAAGGCAAAAACGGCACCCATGGTGTCTACATCAACCAGCTTTCCGAAAAGAAATGACGAACCCACCCGGGTGAAGTCGAGTATCAGCACAAAGATCTTTCCAACCGTCTCAAAAACCACCTGAACCGGCCTGACCAGCAGAACCCCCAATGCCAGTGTAACCTGTATCAGCAGCCCGCTGATCACCACCTTCCAGGACACTCCCCGGCGGTTCGAACTGAATACCCAAGCAATGGCAATCAACACCACCATGCCCAGGAGACCTCTTAAAAGATTAACAGGCTTAATGACCGACTGGTCCTGTACACGTTGGGTGGCAAGTCCTGAAAAACCCTCGCCCACAACAGGGTCAGCCGCTTTGACGGCAACCAGGCCGACCGTGTCGGCCATCCCAACGGAGTCTTCTCCTTCACCATGATTCTGTGCCAACCCCTTCTGGGCCCCAAAAAACAACACAAAAGTCAACAGCCCTAGGGCCAGCCAGATTTTTCTCATATCTAGTTGATTATTGTTTCTCCTCCCTGCGCCGGATCTCATCCCGAATGATCGAAGCTACCTCATAATCTTCACTTTTGACTGCATCTTCAAGCATGATCTGCAGCTCCTCCAGGCTGGCCTCATGAAGAGATGGCCGATCGGGTGAATCGGGCTCCTCCTCCGGTGATGGCTCCTCCTCCTTTTGCTCCAGAATGATCCCCGCCGTATCTACAATCTCTGAGGTGGTATAAATCGGGCACTTAAAACGTAAAGCAAGCGCCACCGCATCAGAGGTTCGACTGTCAATGGTGACCATGTCGCTGCCATTATAAAAAACCAGCTCTGAATAAAAGATCCCGGATTCAAGCTTGCTGATGAAAACCTCCTTAAGCTCAATTCCGTAAGCGCGGGCAAAACTCAGAAACAGGTCGTGAGTCAGGGGCCTTGGCGGCTGGAGATCTTCAAGATGAACCGCAATGGCCTGTGCCTCAAACGCTCCGATCATTATCGGAATCCGTCGCTTCCCCTTCTCCTCTGCCAACACCAGAGCATAACTGCCGGTCTGTGTCTGACTGTATGTCAACCCTATGATTTTCAACCTGACTTTCCCGGCCATCAAAACGATTTTTGGTAAAAATATCAAAAAAGTTTCCATTTGAACGGATGAAAATTACCCCTGCTTCCATTTGCTGATTCTGAGAAACTTTTCTACCTTTGCAGACCCAATTGTTTATTCATTCATTTGATCAGGATTATCCATGTACGCAATTGTTGAGATAGCCGGACAGCAGTTCAAGGTTGAAAAGAATCAGAAGGTGTTTGTTCACCGCCTTGAACAGGAGGAGGGAACAGCCATTGAATTTGACCGGGTTCTTCTGGTCGATCAGGATGGAGCCGTTAAGGTGGGCGCCCCTACCGTTAAAGGAGCCAAGATTTCAGCCACCGTTCTTACACACATGAAGGGCGACAAAGTATTGGTTTTCAAAAAGAAACGTAGAAAAGGATATCAAAAACTGAACGGCCATCGTCAGTACCTGACTCAGATTCAGGTTCAGGATATTGTTCTTTCATAATTAACACCTAAGATTATGGCACATAAGAAAGGAATGGGTAGCTCCCGGAACGGACGTGATTCAGAAAGCAAACGTCTGGGAGTAAAAATATATGGTGGGCAGGATATCAAAGCCGGGAACATCATCATCAGGCAACGCGGAACCAAGCATCACCCTGGCCTGAATGTAGGAATCGGAAAAGACCATACCCTCTTTGCGCTGATCAGCGGGAAAGTGGTTTTTTCAAGAAAACGCAACAACCGCTCCTTTGTATCGGTTCTTCCAATCTTAACAGACGAGCCTGTACCTGTAGCAACAAAAAATAAGGCAGCTGAAGTCCCCCCGGTAGCAGAACCGGTTGTGGATGCCACCCCGGCTCCCCAGCCCGAAACCGCTGAAGAGACCGAGGCATAGGCACAGCCAACAAACGCAACTTAAGCTCCTGAACTCAAGCGAATCCGTTAAGTTCAGGAGTTTTTTTATTTTTATTACTCCAAACAAAAGCACCCATGCTACCGATTAAAACCATTCAGGACCGCCCGGATTGGGTCATTGAACGATTAATGATCAAACGCTTTGATGCCTCAACCCTGGTCGGAGAAATCCTTGACCTGGATCAAAGAAGAAAAACCATTCAGGGTGAATCAGACCAAATCCTTGCTGAACTCAACAATCTTAGTAAAACCATCGGTTCTCTCCTGAAGAACGGACAAAGCGCCGAAGCCGATCATGCCAGGAGCCAAACCCAGGCTCTCAAAGAGCAAAGCAGGCTTCTTAAGGATGAACATCAATCCATCGAACAGCTTCTCGAAGAGAAGTTGATCCAGCTTCCTAACATCCCCCATCATCTTGTCCCCGCCGGAGCTTCAGCTGCCGACAACCAGGAGATCCGCACCGGTGGTGAGTTCATCCCGGGAGACCTTCCCCCGAAACCGCACTGGGACATCATCCAGGATTATCGGCTGATCGATTTTGAACTGGGAGTAAAACTCACAGGAGCAGGATTCCCTGTTTACCTAAACCAGGCAGCCAGGTTGCAAAGAGCCCTGATCAACTTCTTCATCGACGAAGGGGTGAGAGCCGGATACTCCGAAGTGCAACCCCCAATCCTGGTCAATGCCGCCTCAGCCTGGGCAACCGGGCAACTTCCCGACAAGGAGGGACAGATGTACCACGCCACCAGCGATGACCTTTACCTCATCCCAACAGCTGAAGTCCCGGTGACCAATATGCTCCGCGATCTCATCCTGCCTGCAGAGGAGCTGCCCGTAAAATATGTGGCCTACACACCCTGCTTCCGCAGAGAGGCCGGTTCATGGGGCAGCCATGTTAGAGGACTCAACAGACTGCATCAGTTCGACAAGGTCGAAATCGTGCAAATAAGACATCCCGATGATTCCTATAACGGACTGGATGAAATGATTGATCATGTTGAGTCGCTGGTAAAAAAACTCAACCTGAAATACCGGATCATCAGACTTTGTGGAGGAGATATGAGCTTCACCTCTGCAATGACCTATGACTTCGAGGTGTTTGCAGCCGGTCAGGAGCGTTGGCTTGAGGTCTCCTCTGTTTCAAATTTCGAATCCTTTCAGTCAAACCGATTGAAGCTCAGGTTTAAGGACAAGCTTGACAAGCGTACACAACTGGCCCATACCCTCAACGGATCCGCCCTGGCACTTCCCAGAATCATGGCAGCCCTCCTCGAAGCCAACCAGCATGGCGAGGCCATTATGATACCTGAAGTGCTTCATTCATACACCGGGTTTGACCGCATCCTCAAATGAAAATCCTGCCGCTTCTGGTTGGATTGCTTTTGATATCCTGCATCCAGATTAAAGGTCAGGATGGCCGCGTTAATCTTGCTTACCAGTATTTCAGGGATCAGGATTATACGCGGGCGGCACCCATCTTTCAGGAGCTTTACCAAAGCAATAAAGCACCGCATTACCTCCAGTACTGGGTGCGATGTCTGATCGAAACAGGACAGCACGAGACAGCCCTGCGCGAACTTAAGAAGGTGCAGCGTGATACCCGCGATATCACCCTGAACATCGAAATCGGCTATGTGTATGAGCAACAGGGTGACATGACCGAAGCCATCCGCTATTATGAACTCCCCTTCAAAAACCTGCCTGCAAATCCCGGCATCATCAGAAACCTTGGCAATGATTACGCCTCCTATTTGAAATATCAGTATGCCCAGATGGTTTACCTCACCGGGCGGGCTCTTCTCGGAAATCCTGACGAGTTCAGAGTTGATCTCGGAAACCTCTATGCCACCCAACGGAAATATCCCGAAATGCTGGAGGAGTATTTCAACCTCCTGATCACAGACCCCGGATACAGTGTCACCATCCAACCTATGCTGAATAATTCAAGACGAACGGATATCGACGGGGACCTGATGTCTTTGATCAAAGAGAAAACCTACCAGTACATCCAAATGCTGCCAGGAGCACCGGTTTTTGTCGAAATGCTCATTTGGGTCCTCTCTGAGGAGGGTCATTTCATGGAGGCTGTGGATCAGGCCATTGCGCTCGACAAACGATTGCGTGAGCCCGGTGAGCGCTTGCTAACACTCGGAAGAACCTCCAGACAATCTGGCGATTATGAAGCCTCATTGAAGGCCTACCAATACCTCTTAGACAAACCCAAACAGACCAGGGGTGTTCAAGCAGATCAAGGAATGTCTTTTTCTGTCCCGATAGAACGGCAGGCCGGCATTGAATTTCTTCTTACCCGGGCAGAATATCTTAACCAGCAAACCCCGGTTGACCGGCAGCTGTATATAGACCTGCAGCAGGATTTCAGAAAGAAAATTGAGGAGCTGGGCATGAGCCCGGATGCTGCCCAGCTGTTGATTCCCCTCGCAAGAATTGAAGCTTACCACCTGGATGATCAGGAAACTGCAGTGAATACCTTAGACAGTGGAATCGAAACTCCCGGCATCCCCCGTCCCCTTACCCTCAGATACCTGCTCGAGAAGGGGGATATCCTGCTTGCCACCAGTGACCCTTGGGAGGCTCTGTTTATGTATGCAAGAGTTGAAAAGGAGAATCCCGATTCTCCTGAAGGATCCGAGGCAAAACTAAAAAAAGCCCGCCTATCATATCTGACCGGTGAATATCAATGGGCACTTACCCAACTTAATGTGCTCAAAGGAAGCACCTCACGACCGGTGGCAAACGATGCCATGGAACTCGCCCTCTTCATCAGAAACAACCTGGATCCTGCAGATTCAACCAACTTTCAGATCAAGGAGATAGCCCGGTGCGACTATCTCATTCTGCGTCACCGTTACGAAGAGGCCCTCACCATCCTTGACAGCATTCTGGTTAGCTCCCCCAATCACCCCATCGCCGATGAAACGCTCTACCGGAAAGCCAATATTCTGCAGACCCTCAGCCGTTATGATGAAGCTGCAATCCTCCTTGAAGAGGTCGTCAACCGTTTCCCCTACGAATACCTCGCTCCCAAGGCTCTTTTTGAGCTGGGTAATCTTTACGACCTGAGGATGAATGATCCGGTAAAAGCCACCCAGTACTTCCAGCGCATTCTCAGAGCCCATCCCACCAGTCTCTATTTCCTGGATGCTCGTAACCGTTTGCGGGAATTGCGCTCCGGGGATGCGTCAACACCTTCCAATCCATAGGATATGAAAACCGGAAAGGTCTACCTTCTGGCCTTAACGGCCATTCTCCTTTGGTCGACTGCCGGTACGGCCTTTAAGCTGGCCCTCAAGGGCATGGGGTTTATCCAACTGCTGTTTATCGCATCCACCACAGCCTGGATCGTACTGGGTACAGTGGTCATTGCCCGGCGCCAGACCCATATCCTTTTTGAAAACCCCCTAAAAAACCTTTCCAGATCTGCCATCGGAGGATTTCTGAATCCCTTTCTATACTATATGGTGCTGCTGAAAGCCTATACCCTGTTGCCGGCACAGCTGGCTCAACCCCTGAATTACACCTGGCCAGTGATGCTGACCATCCTCTCTGTGATCATCCTGAAAAAAAAACTGAAGCCGGTTGACCTGCCGGCCATGATCATCAGTTTTGCCGGAGTGGTGGTCATCAGTTCTCAGGGCCAGAACCCTTTTACTAACCCGGTGAGTCAACCGCTCGGAATCATCCTTGCCGTAGGAAGTTCGGTCATCTGGGCCTATTACTGGATCTTCAACCTCAGCGATAAGCGGCCTGAACTGATCAAAATAACCCTGAATTTCTTTTTTGGCAGTCTTTTCTCAGGAATGACCCTTTTGCTGCTCGGATTAAAGCTTCCTGAACCATCCACCCATTATTACCCGGCCCTCTATGTAGGCCTGACCGAGATGGCCATTGCCTTCGTTTGCTGGCTTACTGCCCTTGAAAGCAGTGAATCCCATGCGAAAATCAGCAACCTGGTATTCATTTCTCCCTTTTTAGCCCTCTTTTTCATACATTTAATCCTGGGTGAATCCATTTACTGGACCACCCCGGTTGGACTGGTCTTCATAACCGGAGGAATTCTGATTCAACAATTCGCCGGTAAAATTAAATTCAAACGTGGCTGACAGCAGGATCATTCTGGGAATAGATCCGGGAACCGTGGTCATGGGATTCGGGTTGATATCGGTAGATGGAAAAGTCTGCTCCATGCTCAACATGGGAGTTCTGAAACTCGACAAATACTCGGATCCACTGGTCAGACTTGCCAGGATTTACGATAGGATCTCAGCGATCATTACTGAGTACCATCCAGCAGAGGTGGCTCTCGAAGCCCCCTTCTTCGGCAAGAATGTTCAGTCGATGCTGAAATTAGGTCGGGCCCAGGGTGTTGCCATGGCTCCGGCCCTACAGGCCGGCATTCCGGTATTTGAATACTCCCCGCGGAGCGTAAAGCAATCCATCACCGGAAACGGAAACGCCTCAAAAGAACAGGTGGCGACCCTGGTGCAAACCATCCTTAAGATAAAAGAGACCTCAAAGTATCTCGATGCAACCGACGGACTCGCCGTTGCCTTGTGCCATTTTTACCAGGATGCAAGACCTGCTTCAGGCGGAGGCCCCTCTTCATGGCAAGAGTTTTTAAGAAAGAACCCGGGCAGGGTTCATTGAAACGCTGCCCGGATTCTTGCTGCGGTATTTTGAAATTGTTCCTCTGAAAACTTCAACTTGGGACGGCTGAACTCCAGGTCATGAATACCATGAATAGGAACGAGGTGGACATGTGCATGTGGAACCTCCAGTCCGATCACCGCTACTCCAATCCGTGAACAGGGAATGCACTGTTCAACGGCCAAAGCCACCCTCTTCGAAAAAATTATCAATCCCGAAAGTTCCTGATCATCCAGGCTAAAGAGGTAATCCTCCTCCCGTTTTGGAATCACAAGGGTGTGCCCTTCATGTAAAGGGTTGATGTCAAGAAACGCCAAAAAGTGCTCATCTTCAGCAATTTTGTAACAGGGAATTTCACCTGCCGCGATTCTCGAGAAAATGGTAGCCATGCTAAAGGGAATTTAAGTCTTGCGGCCTCAGGGCACCGAACCATTTAACAGTTTTCTCTCCGATTCCGGGG
>CAYGOU010000063.1:2769-12634 GCA_964351455.1 uncultured Porphyromonadaceae bacterium | reverse complement strand
GTGGTATTTGTAATCGACAGTTGTGAAAATGGAGCTGTCTGGAACGAAATGGACAATGGTCCCGGTTTTTCCGGTGGTACCAATCTCCCTCACAGGACCCTGAGGAATACCCATGCGATACTCCTGTTCGTAAACCTTGCCATCCCGGTGAATTTCAGCCCGCAGATATTGCGACAGGGCATTGACGCATGAAACACCAACCCCATGCAATCCACCCGAAACCTTATAACTGTCCTTGTTAAACTTACCACCGGCATGGAGTACTGTCATAACTACCTCCAGGGCCGACTTCTCCTCCTTTTCATGCCAGTCAACCGGTATGCCCCTGCCATCATCTGAAACGGTTACGGAACCATCTTCGTTGATGACCACCTCAATGTTGTTACAATAACCAGCCAGTGCCTCATCGATGCTGTTGTCAATCACCTCGTAAACCAAATGGTGCAATCCCCGCTCAGAAATGTCGCCAATGTACATGGCAGGACGCTTTCTAACCGCCTCTAGACCCTCCAAAACCTGGATATTCTCAGCGGAATAGCCATTCCCATTTGACTTAATATGCTCTTCGCTCATAATCAATTACTTATAATCAATATTTTCCTGTCTGGAAAATCAGACAAAGATAACAAAATCGATGGTAAATACCCTCGAATGCGACCTCGAAAACAGGTGATTTATCAACAGATCAGAAAGCGTTTAACCGGGTCCGGGATCGGCCTAAAGTTTTAGAAAATGAAGGTAACTCCCCCAACGAAATTAATCCGGTGCATCGGGTAATTCTGCCATATGAAATAATGATCAGAAAGCAGGTTGTTTCCTTGGAGCCATAGCGAAATAAAGGGCTTGATCCGGTACTCCATTCCTATGTTAAGATCGATCAGTCCATCCAACTGCCTGACACCTCCCAGAGCCGGATCGATTTCAGGAACGGAATAGTCTCCCAGGACAAAGAGGTCGCTTCTGAAAGCCAGCTTGTTCCTCCATGAATAGCGGGCCGTAAAATTAAGATCCCAGCCTGGTTTATGCCAGGGCGCCTGAATATTATCCAGTTTATACTGGTAATAGTTGCCCTTAAGAATGAACGAAAGTTGATCCGACTGCCTGAGCGAAACCTCACCTCCCATGGTCAGGACCTCTCCGTCATCGTATAGGAGGAGAAACTTATTGTCGAAAAGAGCAGAGGTATCCGCAACAAAGAAGTGCATTCCCTGAACATCCTTCCAAGAAACAGCCAGATTAAACGCCACTTTGGGGGTAAAACGGCCCCTGAGTCCTCCGTATGCAACAAAGCGGTGGTTGGTAGGTAAAATGAGCGGCATGTCGGCGATGTATGGATTCTCGCGACTGATTGAGCGATAGGTATGGTTTTCGTAATAACCGTCAAGTCCCAGGTAGGGTACCAACAGATTGGTGATGTTAATCTCCATCTTCATTCTGGGATAGAAGTGGAATTGCCCGCCATTACGGTCCATTGCAACCTTGGGGCCCGCCATCAGGCTTACATATTTCCAGGTGAATCCCACCCAGGGATCCAGATGTGCCACTGCATAATTGAGGGTATCCGGAGTGTAGGGCCGGTAAACATACTCGGCACCCAACTCCCCGCCAACGGAGAATTTATTAAAGACTTTGGACAGCGAAAAATCAAGGACTCCGTTATGCTCCAACTCCTTCATATCGTCAAGCAGAAAGTCATATCCTCCCTTCAACTGGTATTCGAACCCGTTTCTGCTTCGCTCATTGGATCGCAGTCTGAAATGGGAACCCACTATGATGAACCGCTGCAGATCGAGCGAGTCCTTCTCCTTTACCCTTGATGCCCAAGGAGTAACAATGGATCCGTCGGTCAGGGTGTCGGTATTGTACCCATATAGAAAATGGTGGTCCTCCGTAAAATAAGCCTCCGCCGAAAGGGTTGAGCCCTTGAAGAACCTTGATCCATGCATTCTTACCTCATTATCAGCGTAACCTGCGTATACCTTGCGCCCGTCATCCATCATCACCCTTCCCTGCGATGAGAGATGCCTGAGTTGAACCCCGAGAGATGACCTGGTATTTTGGGTCGTGTGTATATCAACCTCTGCATAGGGGGTCCAATAGTTGCCAAAACCGAGCTTCACCCATGAGTTCTTAAGCTTTGGGGATGATTCCGGTCGCAGGCTGGCGGCTCCAAGCTCGCGAAGCCTGAAGGCGGGATTAAGCTGAACGGGCTGGATAAAGTAATCAAACTTCACCCTGGCCTGAACCGTATCATCAAGTGTAGGAATGAATTTCAGTTTGAAAGCATCTGATATAGAGGGTGAATAGGGCCTGACCACGTTCACCTCCTTGTTCATGTTGTTTTGGCCACTTGATTCAGCCGGCAGCAAAAGCAGGGCCGTCAGAAGAAAAGGCAGCGTGATGTCCGGAGCAAGGGCTTTCAGCTTGCCTGAAGTGAGGTATTTCATATGCAAGGTCATTGTTCATTCTGTTTTTGAATCCACTGCAATTTTTCGTCTACCTCCTTGATGATCCCATCATCAAGTTTACGGTAGGTCTCTTTCAGGATCTGAAGGGTTGCCCTTGCCTGAAAAAGATCATTCCGCTTGAGGTAGATATCCGACCAGAGTATGTAGGTTTTGGCCAGCCAGAACTGGTGGGTGGTGTTTTGATCCAGAAACTCGAGCACCTCTTTTTCAGCCTGGTCATAATTACCCTTTTTGAAGAGAAGTAGTGACTTCAGGTACTTAGCCTCAGCTCCCTCTGCATTCTTAACATCCTGTGCCACAACTCCGAAAACATCCAGGGCATTTTCTTCATCCCCCAACTCGAGATAAGACTTACCCATCACATAGGTCGCCTCCCGAATGGTTTCATCCGGTATCTTATCGGTAAGAAGAACTGCATTTGCAGCATCAATCACCCTGCCAAAATCCTTCAGACGGTATGCACAACGCATGATTCCCACCCTCGCATCGATCAGGTTTAGCGGAACCTCAGCCTGCCCTGCCAGCAGTTCATACAATTCGAGGGCCCGGCCCCATTGTTCTCGCTGCAGGTAGATGGATGCCGACCTGGCAAGCGCCACCTCGGTATATTCATTTCTTCCTCTGCCCAAAATGTAGGCATATGAGCTCAGGGCATCATCGTGCTGTGCCGAGCGGAAATCACAATCTGCCTTATAATAGTGCGCATTAAGCAGAAAACTTCCCTGGCCAAAGCGATTGATGTACTGCCTGAAGCTTTGTCCAGCCCGGGCACAGTCTCCTTGCATGAAAAGGTTTACCGCTGCCATATACGAGAGGCTGTCCTGTTCTGAAACCGTCACGTTCCCTTCTCTGCCTGTAGTTTTCAGGTAAGCAAAGTAATCATCTACACGGTTCTCATCTACATAAATATTCTTGATTCCCGCAAGGGCATCCTTCGCCTCCTGGGTATCCGGCCAGGTGTCGGCCACCTTTTTATAGGCGGCCAGGGCCTCGTTGTTCTGGTCTGTGTTGTAAAAAATCAGTCCCATCTGTAGATACGACTTCCGGGCATAGGAGCTGTTTGAATAACGTTGCGTGATATCCCTGAATATCCTGATGGCGTTGTTGTTTTCATTCATTTCAACATAAGATCGACCGATTTCAAAAAGCGCATCATCACAATAGCTGGATTTCGGGTATGTGGTTAGCAAATCATTCAGAACCTCAATTTTCCGGTCAAGCCGCTGTACGAGTCCCAGGGAAAAACCCTTCTGGAAAAGGGCGTAGTCTGCCCCCTCTACCCTCATTTTGGCGGCTTTTTCATAATAATCTAGAGCCTGCCAGTAGGTTCGGTTCATAAAGTAACAATCCCCGATCCGGTTTGAGGCATCCGCAATAAGTTTCTCCTGCCTTGCCGGAGCACGGTTGACAAATTTTCTGAACCAGGTAAGAGCCTCGTCATAGTTCTCCTGGCTAAAATCGCAATATCCAAGGCTGTAATGGGCAAGGTCATATTCCGGAAGATTATAGGATCCTGATGAAAGCAGAAATGTATTGAATGCCTTGGCCGCATTGACAAATTGGCGCAACTGATACCAGGCCTCACCCGACCAGTAATAGCATAGTGCCCTGGTCACAGGATTAAAGGCAGCGTATTCAAGCGATTTATTGAAATGATCGACCGCCTCACGGTATTGCAGGTTGTTAAACAGCTCCAATCCCCTGTAATAGGCTATCCGCTGGTAAGCAGCCTGTATGTCGGAATTCTTTTCCGGTATTTTGTCCATGGTTACCAGCGCCTCCTTATAATTACGGGTGTTCATAAAAACCTTAACAAGGTATTCAAACACCTGTGTGGTGTATTCTGAATCGGGAAACCGGACCAGAAAATCCTCAAAGGCACTTAATGTTTCGCCGGAAATTGAAAGGTCAAAATTCAGTTTGGCGTAATTAAGCAGAGACTCCTCCTGAATACTCCTGTTTAAGTCTAGAACAGAGGCTTTTCTGAAGGCTGACCGTGCTTTCATTTTGTCACCTGTTTCGATCAGAATCCCTCCCAGAAGGTGACTTGCGTTTTGGGTGAGTCGATCGTTCTCATCAGAAACCTGCTCAAGCTCAGCAATGGCCTCTTTCATCTGCTTGTTGTGGTAGTAGGCGAAACCGAGAGCGTAATGCTCATCTCTTGACATTGACCTGACTGCTCTGCGGTATTGCTCAAAGTAGGGAATCGATTCGGCATAGCGACCAAGCCTGAAGTAGCTGTCGCCCAAAATTCTTGCAATT
Organism: uncultured Porphyromonadaceae bacterium; assembly: GCA_964351455.1. Classification (GTDB taxonomy): domain Bacteria; phylum Bacteroidota; class Bacteroidia; order Bacteroidales; family UBA12481; genus JAGHDB01. The sequence continues at coordinate 7,904 of CAYGOU010000063.1, read as the reverse complement.
TCGGTCTGCTGGTCGGGATTAGCCTGTCGGAAAAGTGATGCGGCAAATCCAGTCACCTCCTCGTATTTCTCCTGCTGATAATAGATCTGTGCAATATAATAGGGAATGATGTCTTCATATCGCTTTGATTCCTTTAGGGAATTGAATCCCCGGAGTGCATTTTCATAGTTTCCCAACTGATAATGGGTGTAGGCATAGAAATATCCTGCATCTTCTGCCCAAGGGCCCGGCTGGTTTGCTACCGGCATGAGGAAGCTTTGAGCCCTTTTAATCTCACCGGAATCAAAGAGGCAGTATCCTGTTTTAAACTGATATTCAGCATGAAGCTCCCTGTTCAGTTTAGGCAGGGTTACCTGCTGAAACCACCGCAGAGCTCTCTTGTATTTTTTTGACTTGAAAAGTTCATTGCCCATTTCAAATCTGGCCAACTGGGCTTTGGCACTCTCCGGATGGTTCAGGAGGAATTGCTCAACCAACTGCTCGCCGTTAGACTGGCCGAGCCGAAGCGCACACATGGCGTGGTAAAAGGCTGCATCCGTGCGCGAAGTGGCCTCCTCTCCTTCGGTCCTGGTCAAGTACCTGGCCAGATTTGCCTGTGCCGGCCCGAATTGTCCCATGCTGTACATTTCAAGTCCTGACTTCAGATCCTGATCGCTGTCGCGGTATATGGCCGACTGCTGCGAAAAGAGGCGGAGAGACTGGAAGGTTATCAGCAGGATTACCAATGGGAATCTAAGCTTCATCTTCATGATTGGATCGTGGTTGTATCTATGGTCAATAACTTAAAAAGTGCCTTTTTATTTTTACTTTAGCAAAGATAAGGGAGATCATTCACTGTTTGGGATCAATTGTCCCAGGATAAATGAACACCCTCAGGTTAATAAACCCAAAGTGATCAATGGAGCCGGTAATTCAGCTGACTCAGGTAAGCATTTGGCAGAAAATGACGATGGTTCTTGAGGGGGTCAACCTCAAGGTAAACCCGGGAGAATTCATCTATCTGATCGGAAAGGTAGGGAGCGGAAAAACCAGTCTCCTGAAAACCCTCTATGCCGATTTACCTTTGGTTGACGGTGACGGATGGATTGCCGGATTTCATCTGAACAAGTTGCACAACAGGCAGGTTCCGGCCCTGCGAAGAAAGCTGGGTATGGTTTTTCAGGATTTCCAACTCCTTGAGGACCGCAGTGTTTATGAAAACCTTGCTTTCGTTCTGGGTGCCACCGGATGGAATGACCGCAACCGCATAAGGCTAAGAATTCAAGAGGTGCTCGACCAGGTTGACCTCCATTACAAGGAGGACAAGCTTCCGCACCAGCTCTCAGGCGGGGAGCAGCAAAGGGTTGTTATTGCCAGGGCACTCCTAAATGATCCTGAAATCATCCTGGCCGATGAACCAACGGGTAACCTTGACCCCGACACCAGTGAGGAGCTGATGAAATTGCTCATCAACATCTGTAAAAGCGAAAGGGCAATTTTGATGGCCACTCACGATTATGCCATGATTCGCAAATTTCCAGCCAGAACCTTACGATGCGAGGGTGGACGGCTTACCACCGTGGAGCCGACACAGAATTACTTTGATTTTGAGAAACTGATGAAGATCAGCTAATTCTCATCAATCTTCAAGACTGAACCAATTCTTTACGAGCTCCGTCTTATCACAGGGTTCATCTTTATGCCTGAACTCATTGTTGCGGTTGTTGTAAACATAATCAACTCCCCATGCACTATGGTGCCGGCTGATTTCAGCCAGGCCATTGGTGATTTCAAGAAGTTCAGCATCGGTCATGGTGGGATGCAGCGACAGTCTGATCCAGCCAGGTTTTCGTGACAGGTCACCAAAATTTATCAGCTGGGTGATCTGATGGGAGTCGTCGTAACTGACATTCAGCAGGAAATGACCGTAGGTACCGGCACAGGCACAACCCCCTCTGACCTGGACTCCAAAACGGTCGTTCAGCAGTTTGACCACCAGATTAAAATGAATTCCTTCGAGGTAGAACGATATGATTCCCAGTCTCTCCCTGGTATGGTTGGCCAGAATCCTCAGGCCACCGATGCGGTCAAGTTCGGTGAAAGCCAGTTTGAGCAACTCCTCCTCCCGCTTTCTCATATTCTCAACCCCCATCCGTTCTTTCAGCTCAATTGCAAGGGCTGCGCGCATGGCCTGAAGAAAGCCCGGGGTTCCTCCATCCTCCCTCAGTTCGATATCATCAATGTATTTATACTCCCCCCAGGGGTTGGTCCAGTCAACTGTACCCCCTCCCGGGTTGTCAGGGGTTTTGCTGTTGTAAAGGGATGAATCAAATATGAGTACTCCAGAAGAGCCAGGCCCCCCGAGAAATTTATGCGGTGAGAAGTAAATGCCATCCAGCTTCTCAAGGGGATCCCCGGGATGCATGTTGATGTTGACATAGGGAGCAGAGGCTGCATAATCAATGAAGCATATGCCACCATACTCGTGCATCAGCGCAGCAAGCCGGTGAACGGGGGTTTCAATGCCGGTAACGTTCGAACAGGCCGTAAAGGCGCCGATCTTCAACGGTCGGTCTCTGTATTCTTCAAGTTTAAGCCTTAACTCATCCAGGCTCACCATCAGCTTTTCATCCGGGTTTAGAATCACCACGTCGACATTTGATTCATACCAGGAGGTTTGATTGGAGTGATGCTCCATGTGGGTAAGAAACACCACCGGCTTCTCCTTGCCGTCGAGGCAATCATGCCCTGACAACCTGCCGCAGGTGCGGAGGCCAAGGATGCGCTGAAGTTTATTAACCACCGTGGTCATCCCCGAACCGGCTGTCAGAATGACGTCGTTCGGTCCGGCATTTACATGCCTCTTGATCAGCTGGTGCGCATAATGATAAGCCTTGGTCATGAGGGTGCCCGACTCACTGGTCTCAGTATGGGTGTTGGCTACCCACTGGCCTATAACATGAGATAGCTTATGTTCTATCTTTTTGTAGAGTCTGCCGCTGGCAATCCAATCGGCATATATCATTCGTTTTAGCCCGTAAGGGGTACGAAACGCCAGGTCGTTGCCAATGATCTGTTCGCGGAATTGCTGAAAGTGTTGCTCAAGTGAAGGTGCACTCATAACATGAGATGATGAAGCAGGGTGCGAATATAGCAAGAATTCGCGAGGGTCAGATTTTTCCGTAAACGCGCTTCAATACCCCCTCTTCCTGCTCCCAGGTATATTGCCGGGAGGCTATCCGTGCAGCCTCGCTCCAGGATTTCATTTGAACAGGGTCGTTGACCATTTCACGTATGCAAACAGCCAGATACTCCGGATCGAAACGGCCGATGATCCTTCCGAAACCCGCGGATTCAACCACCCGCCGAATCTCAGGCAGATCTGAAACCAGCACCGGGAGGCCGGCATGCATATAATCAAAAAGCTTATTGGGCAGGGCATATCGGTAATTGAGCCCGATATCCTGCTCAAGCGATAATCCCAGCGTTGCCTGACGGGTGAGGCTCCTCAGCTGGCCGGGCGGCACCCTGCCGGCAAACCATACCCGGTCATCCAGTTTCTTACTGTTTACCCTGTTCTTCATTTCATTCAGCAGGTCACCTCCCCCGGCAATGCAAAGCCTCATCTCGACAAGAAAAACCATGGCATCGATCATATATTCCAGTCCCCTGCCCTTATTAACCGCTCCCTGATAAATGAGCACCGGGTGGTTGCTCCAGGCCTCGGGAAGATCCATTCCGGACTGCTCTTCGTGATGCTCCAGTGGAACATTCCTTACCACCTCAACCTCCACACCATATCTTCTTCTATACCAGTCTGCTATTGACCGGTTCACGGTGATGACCAGTTTTAGACGGGGAAAAACCGCACGCTCAATCAAGCTCCAGATGCCTTGCACGATGGGCCGGTCAACTAGTTCAGGCACCCCTGTGAAGAGTTCATGTGAATCGTAAACCATCGGTTTACGCCTCAGGCGTGAAACCATGAACACTGCCGGCAGGGTGTCAAGATCGTTGGCTGTAAAGGCTACTGCAGGTGTAAAAAGCAGGAAGAAAAAAAGTCTGAAGTTGTACTCCAGATAAAAAAACGGTCCCTTTCTGAAAACCAATCTGAAGCGTTTCACCTTCCAGGGTCTTTCCATGTTGGTCGAATCCGGCAGGCGTCGGCCGACTAAAACGGGCTCCCACCCCTCCTTGTGCAGAAATAGGGCAGTTTTGTGAAGACGCTGGTCTCCCTCAATATCGTTGGTGACCGCCAGAATGATTCTCTTTTTCACAGGAATGAATGATTTCAAAAGTAACCATAAAACGGATATACCCTTTTTATCTTGTCCATACTATCTTTGTCGTAATATGATCACCCTGACCGAAAAACTGGATCTTGGTCCATGCAACACTTTTGGAATATCTGTTAGTGCCAGCCGCTTTGTTACCTGGGACCAGCCCGGAGAGCTAAAGCAATGGATCATTGATAATCTGAAGGCTGAAGAAAAGGTACTTCCCCTGGGGGGAGGCAGCAACATACTTTTTACAAAGGATTTTGATGGCTGGGTGTTAAAATCGGAGGACCGTTCGATTCATACGCTTGGAAAACATGGAGATAAGATCTTGGTTGAGGTGGGTGCCGGCCTTGAGTGGGATCTCTTTGTCGTATGGAGCATTGGGCAGGGGCTGTTCGGACTGGAGAATCTGTCGGGCATACCCGGAACGGTTGGCGCATCACCCATTCAAAACATCGGGGCCTATGGAGTGGAGGCCGGATCAATGATTGAAGAGGTTAAGGGAATCCTGCTTTCTGACGGAAGCAGTTTTACCCTGCCCAAGGCAGCATGCTCCTTTGGATACCGCAGCAGCATATTTAAGGCTCCGGAATCATCCAGGATGATTATAACCAGGGTTGTTTTCGGCTTCCGTGATACCTGGACTCCAAACATCCAATACAAAGACCTTCAGGCTGAGATGGGTGTTTCAACCAATCCCTCTGCCATTGAGATCCGGGAGGCAATACTTAGGATCAGGGGCAGAAAGCTTCCAGATCCTGCCGTTTTGGGTAATGCCGGCAGTTTTTTCAAGAATCCCGAGATTCCGGAAGCGCATTTTTTGAAACTTCAAGAAGCTTTTCCCACCCTCACGGGTTATCCCGGACAGGGAGAAGG
>CAYGOU010000063.1:0-2759 GCA_964351455.1 uncultured Porphyromonadaceae bacterium | reverse complement strand
GAGAAGGCATCAAGATCGCTGCGGCCTGGCTCATTGAACAAACCGGCTGGAAGGGATACCGGAAAGGAGATGCGGGCACTTGTAAAACCCAGCCACTGGTGCTGGTGAATCATGGTCATGCATCGGGAATGGAAATCCTTAGACTTGCCGATGAAATAGAAAAATCGGTGCATGACCGATTCGGAATAAGGCTTGAAAGAGAGGTGAGGGTCATCTGATTCTCAGCGTTTTTCAAGGGCACGCTGATAACGCCTGGCATTCTGCAAATGCTCTCTGTAATCCTCGGCAAAGGCATGGTAACCGCTGAAATCCTCTCTTGCACAAAAATACAGGTATCGGTGGCTCTCGTAGTTGAGCGAGGCCTCAATGGCCTCCCGCGACGGAATCCGGATGGGTCCTGGTGGTAAACCTTTGATCCGGTAGGTATTATACGGCGAGTCAACTTTCAAATGACGGTGCAGCACCCTTCGGATGGTGGGGTCCTGCAGGGCAAAAATTACAGTGGGATCGGCCTGAAGTCGCATTCCGCGTTTGATCCGGTTCATGTAAACTCCCGCCACACTGGCCATTTCATCCACCTTAACCGTCTCCTCCTGAACAATGGAGGCGATGGTCACCACATCAAAGGGAGTCAGTCCAATTTCAGCGGCCCTGGTCTTTCGCGCATCGTTCCAGAACCGGTCATACTCAATTTTCATCCGATCAATGAATTCTCTGGGTGTAGCAGTCCAGAACAGGCGGTAGGTATCCGGGATAAAAAGCGCAAAACGCTGTTCCCAGGGAAATCCAAGCTCCTCATAAACCGCCTGATCGGTTAGCAGTTCAAGAATCTCCAGCGAATCAGGCTCAATCTGACGGCCCACCACGCCGGCAATGCGCTCAAAGGTACGGGTGGTATTGAAAACCAGGTTAACCTCGGTCTGCCTTCCGGATCTGAGAAGATCTATTACCTCGGTATTGCTCATTCCGCGCTCAAAAGTGTAGCGACCCGGCTTAACCAATTCTGAATACCGTTTCTTTTCAGCCACCCAAAGGAGTCCGCGGTCAGAGCGAAACCATCCCGAGTTTGAAAGATTCTTATACACCTGATCAAATCCTTCATCGGAACGTACATGAAAAAGCAAGGTATCCTTGTCCGTATAAATGAGAGAGGGCCTGTAAATCCAGGAGTAAAGTGTAATCCCGGTAGAAAAGAGCCCAATGGCCACCACCCCAGCAAGTCCTACTATGCCCCAAAGCCATCCCTTTTTGATCCTCATCCCGTCAAAGGCTAAACCAGTTTTTCAAGGGCACTTTTCATTCGGCAAATGGCCTTCTCAAGCAGGTCGGTTGAAGTTGAATAGGATAATCGCAAACAGTCCGGTGCTCCGAAAGCTGAACCGGCAACCGGAGCGATGTGAGCCTCATTCAAAAGGTACATGGAGAGATTGGTAGAATCTCCGATAGGCTGGCCGTTGAAATGCTTGGAAAAATAGTAGCTCACGTCGGGAAGGACATAAAAGGCACCGGGAGGGGTATTTACCCGCAGGTGCGGAATTTCCCCCAGCAGTTTTACAACCAGATCCCTTCTTTCCCTGAATATGTTCAACATGCCGGTCACCGGAGACTGATCTCCCAACAGGGCGGCAACCGAAGCTTTCTGCGCAATGGAGGAGGCTCCGGAGGTGTATTGTCCCTGAAGTTTGGTGCAGGCCTGGGCTATCCATTTCGGACCGGCCATATAACCGATTCTCCATCCGGTCATGGCATATCCCTTTGAGACTCCGTTGATCACAACCACCTGATCATGAATCGCTTCAAAAGAAGCAAGCGAATGGTGCCCGCCTTCATAATTGATGCACTCATAGATCTCATCAGACAAAATAATGATCTGGGGATGGCGGGCGAATACTTCAGCCAGTGAGGCCAGTTCTTCAAGCGAATAGATCTCTCCGGTTGGGTTGGAGGGTGAGCTGAAAATGAACGCCCTGGTTTTTGGGGTGATGGCCTGTTCAAGCTGAGTGGCACTGATCTTGAACTGCTGATCGATTCCGGCGGTAACGATGACCGGCAATGCCTCTGCCAGCTTAACCATTTCAGGATAGGATACCCAATAGGGGGCCGGAACTATTACCTCATCACCGGGGTTGAGAATGCTAAGCAAAACATTGGCAATGGATTGCTTGGCACCATTGGAAACCACAATCTGATCGATGCCGTATTCAAGCTGGTTGTCGCGCTTAAGCTTGGTTGAGATGGCCTCCCTGAGATCGGCAAAACCTGGTACCGGGGAGTAGTGGGTTATATTGTCGTGGATGGCCTGAATAGCGGCCTCCTTGATGTGCATGGGTGTGTCAAAGTCGGGCTCCCCGATGCTGAGATCTATCACATCATATCCCTTGGCCTTCAACTCTCTGCTTTTCTGGGTCATGGCCAGGGTCTCTGAAACTGCCAAGGCCTCGAGCCTGCTGGAAACCCGGTTTGTCATGCGTTTTTCGTTTAGTTATCTGGGAAATGCTGATAAAATTACATATTTAATTTCTATTCGAAAATCTTTAAACTTGTACCCAATTCATGCTACAATGGAGCCAATCACTGAATGGATCAAATACCTGCTTCCCTCCCTGGTGGTCTTATTAACTACCTGGCTGTTGGTCAGGCATTACTTCAGAAACATAGGCAAGACGCAAGACCATGAAGCCAGAATGAAGGCACTCTCCCGCTCACTGCCAATACAGCTTCAGGCCTATGAAAGACTCGCGCTGCTTCTTGAGCGCATA
>CAYGOU010000062.1:2071-12709 GCA_964351455.1 uncultured Porphyromonadaceae bacterium | reverse complement strand
TTTGTATCCCAACTGTTCGTAATTTCCACCATCCTCATGCTGGCGCAGGCTTGCACCAGTGAACCCGCTCAGGAGGTTCAGCACCCCAAAAACATCATCCTGATCATCGGCGACGGAATGGGGATTCATCACATCCAGGCCGGAATGACCGCAAACAAGGGCTTTCTGAACATCGAAAGGATGCCGGTAAGCGGACTGATCAAAACATACAGCTACAACGATTACATCACTGATTCAGGGGCTGGCGGAACCGCCCTGGCAAGCGGACAAAAGACCTACAACGGAGCGATCGGGGTGGGTCCCGACTCGCTGCCAGTGAAATCCATTCTGGAATATGCATCGGAAGGAGGAAAGGCCACGGGCCTGATCTCAACCAGCACGATCACCCATGCCACCCCCGCATCTTTCATTTCACATCAGAAGTCGCGCAACTATTATCAGAACATCGCCCTTGATTTTGTAAACAGCAACATTGATCTATTCATCGGCGGCGGATACAACGATTTCGCCAACAGGGCAGATAGCGTTGACCTGACCGTCAAACTGACCGAAAAAGGATTTCAGGTGGTGACCGACACAATCGCCATGGCATCGGTGACGGGCGGAAAACTGGCCGGCTTGCTGGCTCCGGGACATATGCCGAAGTTTTCAGATGGTCGCGGAAACATGCTGGCCGCCTCGACCCGCAAGGCCCTCGAATTGCTCAGCCAGGATCCCGACGGATTTTTCCTGATGATTGAGGGATCACAGATCGACTGGGGCGGACACGCGAATGAAACAGCCTATGTGGTTAACGAGATGCTTGATCTCGACCGGGCCATTGGCGTGGCACTTGATTTCGCCGAGGCCCACGGCAACACCCTGGTCATCGTTACGGCCGATCATGAAACCGGAGCCTTTACCGTTCTCAACGGGGATTACATCTCAGGTGAGGTGACCGGAGCCTTTGGCTCAACCGACCATACCGGTGTGATGGTTCCGATCTTTGCAACAGGACCTTACGCCGAAGTTTTCACGGGCATCCAGGAGAATACCGATGTGTTCTTTAAGATGTTCAATGCCTTCAACCTGAATCCCCAAACCGACAATGGCAAGTAAAAAGCAGAACCGGGCGATTGCGCTGGTGGCCCACGATCAAAAAAAGAGTCTTTTGCTGGAGTGGGCAAAAGAAAACCGCGACCTGCTGGTCAGCCACCGGCTAATCGGCACCGCCAATACGGCCAAACTGCTGAGCTCGGTGCTGGATCTCACCGTAGAATCCTATGGCCATGGTCCCAATGGAGGTGATATCATCCTGGCAGCCAAGATTCTGGAACATCAGGTCGACAAGCTGATTTTTTTTGTTGACCTCCAGACCCCACACGGACATGAGCATGACATCCAGACCCTGATTCGCACCGCAACCATCAACAACATCCCCATAGCGCTGAATCCGGCTACCGCCAGCCTGATCATCCATGAATTCTGAAGAGCCAACGAAAACCATCCACCCCTGGGGGGATGAGCGGCCCTACAACGACCTGCCGGTTCATTTTCGCAGGATTTTCGGACTCAGGGTGCAGAAGCTTGCCGTAAATGCCGGCTTCACCTGTCCGAACCGCGATGGCACCGTTGGCACCGGTGGCTGCACCTACTGCAATAACTCAGGCTTTAACCCCGGGTACTGCGATCCCGGAGTTTCGGTGACCGAACAGCTTGAGCAGGGGATGGCCTTTTTTGACCGTCGCTACGGATCCCCGGGCTACCTGGCCTATTTTCAGGCCTATACCAATACTTATGGACCCCTTGAGCATCTGAAGGAGCTCTACAATGAGGCGCTTGATCACCCCAGGATACTGGGACTGGTGATCGGTACCCGTCCCGATTGTGTCGATGCCCCACTGCTGGATTATTTCAGCGACCTGGCGAAAAGATATTACATCTGTCTGGAGTATGGCCTTGAGAGCACCCGCGATGACACCCTGAAGCGCATCAACCGCGGTCACACCTGGCGGCAGTCGGTGGATGCAATTATTGCCACCGCCGGAAGGGGAATTCAGACCGGGGCGCACATGATCATAGGACTGCCAGGAGAGGAGGAGCCAGATTTTTTCAATCACATTGGTGAACTCAACCGCCTTCCCCTCCACCTGGTTAAGTTTCACCAGTTGCAGATTGTTGAGGGTACTGCCATGGCACGCGAATACCATCTTAATCCTGAGTCATTCGACCTCTTCGCAGCCGGGGATTACATCGACCTGATGATCAGGATGCTTGAAAAGCTGAATCCCGGCATCATCGTCGAGCGTTTTGTGAGTGAGTCGGCTCCGGGTCTGCTGATTGCCCCGAAATGGGGATTGAAGAACTTCGAGGTGGTTGACAGGCTCACCGCCGAAATGAAGCGGCGGGGTACCTGGCAGGGAAGGCTATTCACCCCTGAGTAGGGCGGCGATTTTTTGATTTGCCTCCAGCACGCGCATGATGTTTCCTTCCCAGATTTTCCTGATCTGCTCCTCGGTGTAGCCTCTTTTGACCAGTTCGAGGGTGATCCTGTCCATCTCACTCACATCCCGGCAGTCGGCCAAACCTCCGCCCCCGTCAAAATCGGTTCCGATTCCTACATGGTCGATGCCGGCAATTTTAACCACATGATCGATGTGATCCACGGCATCGCTCACGGTTGCCAGCGGAGAGGGGTAGGTTCGGCGGATGCTGTTCATCTCTGTGCGAAACTGACGTTTCTCCTCATCGGTCAGGCGATCATATTCGGGATACTTCTGCTGCAATTGCGCCATGGCCGCATCGCGTTCGGGATTCGGCTGGGGATTTATTATATAGCTTGAAAGAATACAGATCTGGATCACCCCTCCGTTTTTCGCCAGGGCCTTGATCATCTCATCTGAGAGATTACGTGGACTGTCGCAGATGGCCCTGACCGATGAGTGCGATGCAATCACCGGTGCCCTTGAGAGTTCGATCACATCATAAAATGATTTATCGGAGATGTGTGAAACGTCAACCATCATGCCCAGCCGGTTCATCTCCTGCACCACCTCGCGCCCGAATGCACTGAGTCCGTTGTGAAGCGCACCCTGCCGGTCGGTGGATGAGTCGCAGATGTCGTTATTGGCGCTGTGGCAGAGGGTAATGTAGCGGATGCCCCTCTGGTAAAACTCACCCACGCGGGTAAGTTCGAGTCCGACCGGATAGCCGTTCTCAAGTCCGATGAATACGATCCGCTTATCCTGCTTTTCAAGTTGGTATGCTTCGGCGTGGGTGGTGGCCATTCCGGCGATACCGGAATGTTTTTCTACTGTTTGCATTACCGATTCAAGGGTTTCAGAGGCCCGCCGGTAGGCCGATTCGCGTCCCTCTTCGGTAAGCGGTCCCTGTCCGGTGAAAACGGCAAAGAAGGCCCCGTCAAGTCCGCCATCTTTCATCCTCACAAAGTCGACCCGGCTTCCATCCTTTTGAAAATCATTACGTTCTCCCATGTTAAAATCGGCGCTTCTGAACCGCATCGGGGTGTCGTTGTGGGTATCGATGGTGAGAACCTTGTCGTGGATCTGTCTGGATTTTTTAAGCAGGTCATCGTTTTGTGATTGTGCCGCTGTATGGAGTCCTGCCAGTAGGCCCAGGGCAGCAAGGGTTTTCAGGGTAAGGTTTTTCATGCTTTTATCCTTTGTGAATCGGGTCTAAAGTAACCATTATATCGGCAGGGTGTTTTCGACCTGCTGAAGAATATGGCCTACCTGAACCGGCGGGCAAGGTCGTGGCGACCGATGGCCTGCAGTCTTTTTACCAACTGTTTTCGCTCTTCGGGTTTCCGGTAGAAGAAGTAGCTTTTTTGCCGGGTTTTCTCCTCCGGTGTTCGGGCCACAAAGATTTTTTTTCCGGTATAGGGATCGCTCTGACAGTGAAAGAGGGTGGTTGAGAGGGTCATGGGGGTGGGGGTGAAGTCCTGCACCTGGTCCATTTCGAGCTTCATCTCCATGGTTTCAGCCGCCAGTTCGGCCATGTCCTCCTCACGGCTGCCGGGGTGTGCGGATATGAAATAGGGAATCACCTGCTGACGCAGTCCGTGTTTCTTGTTGTACTGATCGAAGAGCTGTTTGAATTTATGAAAGCGTCCGAATTCTGGTTTTCGGATGATGCTGAGTACGCCGGCCCTGGTGTGTTCAGGGGCCACCTTGATGCGTCCTGATATGTGATGCAGAAAGAGCTCTTCGGCATAGGCTTTTTGTTCTTCGTTTATGGGTGCCGACTCCGGAATGAAGAGATCGTAGCGCACCCCGCTGCTGACAAAGGCCTTTTTGATGCCCGGTATCGACCTGACCCGCCGGTAAAGTTTTAGCAGTGCGGTGTGGCTCACATTCAGGTTCTTGCATATTTCAGGATGGATGCAAGAGGGTCGCTTGCACCTCAGGCATGCCTTGATGTTGCGTGGTCGCATGCCGTACATGTTGGCAGAGGGGCCCCCGAGGTCAGAGAGGTAACCCTTGAATCCCGGCATGCGGGTGACCTTTTCAACCTCACTGACGACCGAGGCTTCTGACCGGTCGGCAATGTGCTTTCCCTGGTGCATCGAGATGGTGCAGAAGGCGCATCCCCCGAAGCAGCCCCGGTGCAGGGTCACTGAAAAGCGAATCATTTCGAAAGCCGGTATTGGAGGCTTCTTCCAATAGCGGGGGTGGGGAAGGCGGGTGTAGGGCAGGTCATACCAGGCATCGATGGCCCCCGGAGCGGGAGGGGGCAGTGGGGGGTTCACCACCACCCAGGCATCCCCGACCGGTTCAACCAGCCGGTTGGCGAGAATTTTGTTCGACTCCTCCTCAATGATCCTGAAGTTTTCAGCGTGGGCACTTTTGCTGCTTTTTGCCTTTTCAAAGCTGTGCAGCATGACCGTCTCAACTGCGGGATCCCGCCAGGGAGGAGGGGGCTCCTTCGCAAGGTAAGCCACTTGGCTGAGGTTGCAAATCTCGCTCCAGGGGGCATTGGTCCTCATCAGCCTGGCCAACTCAACCACAACGGGCTCGGCATTGCCATAGAGGATGAGGTCGATCATGCCCCCTGCCAGGAGGCTTGGCATCACTTCATCGTTCCAGTAATCGTAGTGGGCCAATCTTCGCAGAGAGGCCTCGATGCCACCGGCTATCACCGGAACATCGGGATAAAGTTTACGGAGGATTGAGGCATACACCGTGACGGCGCGATCCGGACGCTGACCCGCGCGGTCGCCGGGAGTATAGGCATCGTTTGAACGCAGGCGCCGGTTGGCGGTGTAATGGTTGACCATCGAATCCATGTTGCCCGCGGTGACGCCGAAAAAGAGTCTGGGTTTTCCGAGCTTGGTGAAATCCCTCAGATCATCCTTCCAGTTTGGCTGAGGCACCAGGGCCACCTTCAGTCCCTCTTTTTCGAGCACCCTGGCAATGACCGCCGCACCGAATGATGGGTGGTCAATGTAGGCATCGCCACTGAAGAGGATCACATCAAGCTGGTCCCAGCCCCGCGACTCCACCTCTTTCCGGGAGATAGGAATCCAGTCATTGGCGTTCCAGCTTTCGGGATAGGGATATGATTCCATTATGATCAGCTCTTATGCAGGTAAAGCAGGGACCCGTCTCCGTAACTGAGAAACCTGAAGTCGTTGTCAAGGGCGTAGCGGTACACCTGCTTCCAGTGTTCGCCGGCGAAAGCGGCTACCAGGAGCAGAAGTGTGCTTCCCGGCTGGTGAAAATTGGTAATCAGTCGGTCGGCCATCCTGAACCGGTATCCCGGGACCAGGATGAGTCCAGTGCGAAATTTTATGGAATCCAGTTTCATGCGGTCAAGGTACTCGGCCACAATTCCCAGGCACTCGCGGGTACCCGGCTCATCATGCTTCTCATAGGGCAGCCATTGCCTGATATGCCAGCCTTCGGCCGGTTCATCTTTGCCCTCCCTGAGAAGGAGTCCGAGCCAATATAGGCTTTCGAGTGATCTCAGGGTGGTTGTGCCGAGTGCGGTGATGCGGCAGTCGGTATCTGTCAGCCGGCGCACCAGCGGGGCCGGAATGCTTACCCACTCCTGGTGCATAAGGTGGTCGGCCACGGTGGCGCTTTTTACCGGGGCAAAGGTGCCGGCACCCACATGCAGGGTGAGACGCTCCACCGAAGTCCCATTTCTGACCAGGTTTTCGATGATCGCAGGGGTGAAGTGGAGTCCCGCCGTCGGGGCGGCGACCGAGCCTTCAACCCTGGCATAGACCGTCTGATAACGCTGGCTGTCGATAACCTCGGGCGACCTGTTGAGATAAGGAGGAATGGGGGTTTCTCCCATCTGCTCAACCACTTCGGCAAAACTCAGCTCTGGCGGTTCCCAGCTGAAGGTTATGGTACCCCCCGGGCTTCCCCTGCGTGCATATAATCGGATTTCAGCGTTCGCAGAGGTGACCATCAGGCTCTCCTCTTTCCATTTTTTCAGGTTGCCCACAAGGCAATGCCAGGAGCATGATCCCCGCGATGCGAAAGCACCTGCATATTCTGCCGGGTCGGCAGGTTCAAGCAAGAAAACCTCAATGCGTGCTCCGGATGTTCTGGTGAAAACCAGCCGGGCCCGGATCACCTTCGAATCATTCATCACCAGCAGATCCTGCTCGCCAAAGTAGCCCGGCAGCTCACCGAACAGGACTTCAGAGATCTCCTCCTCCCTTAGCACCAGCAATTTGCTGGCGCTGCGGTCGGATAAAGGAAATCTGGCGATCCGGTGATCGGGCAACTCATATCGGAAATCCTCCATCTTCAGGTCTCTCATGCCGGCATCTCAGGGTTGACAGGCAAAAGTACCAACTTTCAACGAATGCACCCATGGCTGCATTGTTCAGGATAATGCGTAATTTTGACCATGCAGCAGGCTGTCCTGTCGCTCTTTCCAAAAGAAAGGGAGGAAAGTCCGGACAACAAAGAGCACCATGCTTCCTAACGGGAAGGTGTCGCGAGGCACAGCAGCGTAACAGAAAAGAACCGCCCCGCAAGGGGTAAGGGTGAAAAGGTGAGGTAAGAGCTCACCAGGCTCAGCGGCGACGAAGAGCGCTGTACGCCTCATGGGTTGTAAGACCATGTATACCGGCGCCTGAGGGTTGCTCGCCCGATGCCGGGGGGTAGGTTGCTAGATCCGGCAAGTGATTGCCAGACCAGACAAATGACAGGAGCCCTTTGGGAAACAGAATCCGGCTTACAGGCCTGCTGCTTTTTTAACCCCCCGCGATTACGCTGTTCGTCAAATTGTTCTCAAGTTTTAGATCGCATTGTATGGCTATTTGAAATCGCTTGGTTAATTTTATGTAGAAAAACAAAGTGGTTTAAAACCAGATGATTAATCCTGAAGCTGTAAACCGTTCGTAAAAAAAATAAAAAATTGGGGTTACCTTTTATAAAGAATCAGGATCAAGAGGTGATGCACTACACTGTTGAAGCCCTCCTGGAAGGGATCAAGAGCAGTGACAGCGAAGTGCTCCAATATATATACAGGAAGTTTTTTCCGGTGATAAGGCTCTTTGTCATAAATAACAGTGGTACCGAAGAGGATGCAAAAGATGTTTTTCAAGAATCCCTGATCCTCATCTTCAACAAGATCAAGAGGGGTACACTCGAACTGAACTGCGCATTCAAAACATACCTTTACTCGGTGTGCAGGATACAGTGGATGAAAACCCTCGAGAAAAGAAACCAGCATGCCGAGGTCGAAGACAATCAGGTCTTTGTGCAGTTGGGTGAAAGCATCGAGGATCAGCTTGAGGAGCAGGAAAGGTACCGTTTATACCAGAAGCACTTTAAAATGCTAAAGAAGGAGTGCCAGGAGATCCTGACCCTTTTTCTACAGAAGGTGCCCATGAAGGAGATAGCCAAAAAAATGAACGTCTCCAGTGAGAAGTACCTGAAGAAGAAAAAGTTCGAATGCAAGGAGAACCTGGTCAAAAGAATACAGAATGACCCGATTTTTAAACAACTGAGAAATGCCGCCAGCCATGATTGAAGCTGAATATTTTGATCTTTACCTGCAAGGACTGCTGAAGGTTCCAGAACAGGACCTCTTTGAAAGAAGGCTCGTTTCGGATGAACCTTTTGCTGAACGTTTCAGGTTGTATAAAGAGGTCGATAAGGCCATCCTTCAGCGCGACCTGATCAATTTCAGAAGCAAACTCGAGTCGATTCAGATTGCAAATCCGGATCTGCTCCAGGCCGATGCCTCCATGGAACTTGTTGTCCCGATTGAGAATGAACTGGATGAGGCCATTCTGCAACAGGATATCCTGGCCCTGAGGGATCAGTTGAACGTTATACACGCCACGATCGTTGAGGAGATGGAGGTGGGCGACATTCCGGGTTATGGCAGGATCGACCGGGCCGTGGGTGAACAGGACAGCCTGGGTTTGCGTGACGGATTGTCGGCTTTCAACTTTACTGAAAGCGCGAAGGGGATGACCGCCGAAGAGGCCATTCACGCTGAGATCGACAGCGCAATTCTCCAGCAAGATGTAATGGAACTGCGCGACCAGCTCGCCGGCATCGCCTCGCAAAAAGCCCGCAGGGAGAAGATCACACTCCAGCCAGCCCGTCTCAGGATCCGTGTTATTTCAGCAGCTGCAGCCATATTGATCCTGGCACTGGCCTCATCGCTTTTTTTGACCACTCAAACCGGAACCCCATCGCCCGAAAGGCTCGATGCCCGGTTTTTCACTCCCTATGATTTCGGGGGCAACGAAAGGGGATTGCAGATGCTGGATGCCTCGCTTTACAAGAAAGCGGAGGATCAGTACCGTGAGGGTCATTATGAGGCTTCATACGGATTTCTTACTGAAATATCTGAACCCGACCACCTGACGGTTTTTTACCTGGGCATGACCAGCTACCTGACCGGCAGAACCGACGAGGCCGAGCATTGGTTCAAGCATTATATCGGGTTGGGTGAGATCACTTTCAGGTATCCCGCCGAATATTACCTCGCAGGCTGCTACCTGCGCCAGAACCGTGACAGCGAGGCCCGCGAAGCATTGCTGGGTATTCTGGGCAACAACAAACATGATCACTTAGAGCAGGCCAAAAAGCTTTACAGTAAGATCGATTAAGGGACAGGCGGCTAAAACTTCGGATGTTTCCTTCTCCTGACGATCAGCAGGACAACGATTCCTGATGCGATCGCAATTGCTCCCAACCAGATCCAATGACTGCGACCCAGCGGCACCGGGTGGTCCTTTCCAAGATGAATGAAGGCGGCCCAGAAATGGGGATGCGAAAAGTAACTGTTGGCTTCGCCCAGGTACTCAAGCTTTGATTCCTGCAGCGATTCAGCAATGGTTTTGCCCCTCACCAGCTTGCGGTAAAAGCGCTCCATGATGGCCTTTCCCGCGTCGTCGTCAATCTTCCAGAGGGTCATAATCAGGTTTTTGCAGCCCGCATAAACGAATCCCCTGGCGATGCTGAGCACCCCCTCGCCGGGGGCCAGCTTTCCGGTGCCGGTATCACAGGCCGACAAAACCGTCAGCACTGCGTTCAGGTCGAGATTGTAGAGTTCATGGGCATAGAGCAGTCCGTCATCCCCCCCCTCCTGATCGCCTGAAAAAACCAGTCCCGAGTGCTGCGGGTCGGTCTCATCCATCAGGGTATGCATAGCCAGGTGCAAAACCCGGTAGTTCCCGGCCAGCGACTTGAACATCTCCTCAGTGGCCTCTTTTCCTGCAACAGCTCTGCCTCCGGTCATGCCGCTGATCAGCCTCACCTCCTCGCGGGCACCGGGCAGGTCGGGCAGACTGGCCCGTCGCCGGGCCATCAATCCTGATACCACTCCGCTGTCATAAGAGTAAGCCGGGGCCATCGCCAGGGTTTTCCGGCTCCCCCGGGTTTTCTTTTTCGATTCGTGAAAATAGAGCGTGGCCGTATATCCGTAGGTTATCAGGTGATCCATGAAGCAGTAGCGCTGGGTTCTGAAGTCGGGCCGGGTGGTGTCTCCGGGCTCCGACAGCAGGATCTCAAAGGGGAGCAGTCCGAGGATCTGATCGGGAATGACGATTACATGGCGGCACCACTCCTGAAGCGGGCCGGCCAGCAGGGTGCGGTGCATCAGTTCGCCCTCGGAGAGGTAGCGGGTGATGGCCGCGGTGCTGAAATTCTTGCTGCCCCCGCGCACGAAATCAACCAGGAACTGCAGCGACGACTGCAGGGTGTCGGTCAGTGCCGTCTTAACGCACCGGATGTTGCTCCGGGTGAGGGCCATGGTGTAGAGGGAGCTGTCGCTGAAGTAGTAGCTGAGCAGCGCCTGTCCCTCTTCGAGTTTTGCCTGCACCTCCCGCATCCCGAGGGTTGAATGGTCATAGCGGCTGGTGTAGTATTCAGGATGATGCACCCTGAGATGCTCGCGCAGGGTGTCGAGATTCAGCGTCGCCGTGAAGAGCGCCCCCTGCACCTCATTGATCGTTTTTACATTCGGATCCTGCGCCAGCTTCAGCTCCTGAAGCAGTCCCATGTAATAGGATACCGACTGCCGGATCTCGCGGTCGGCCTTCACCACCGCTTCGGGCAACGAGCTCCCGATCATCTCCGATCCACGCACCTCGTTCCACAGACCCGCGGCCTTGCCCTGCTCAAAGAAGCTGAAGAGGTGCCCCAGGTAAACCGAATC
>CAYGOU010000062.1:0-2061 GCA_964351455.1 uncultured Porphyromonadaceae bacterium | reverse complement strand
AGATGGTATCCAAGATCCACCAGCCGGTTGTAACTCCTCCTCTGCACCTGGCTCACCTCGAGCCTCCCCGCCATCCCCGCCATGCCCGTCATCCACCGGTTCGCCAGAGCCGTCACCTTCAGGTACTGATCAAAAGCCAGATCGTACAGCTTGCTGTCCTGCTCCTCACGCCCCCACTGAAAATAGACCTCAGCCTTGAACATTAAAAGGTTCAGCAGCATCGTCATCTCGTTTGGGTTGATGGTGGAGAGGTCAAGCTTGATTAACGAAGCCTCCCAGTCGTCTTTAAACAACCTTCTCATAGCTTCTGAAATCATAAGGTGCGCTTCATCGTACTTCTTATTCTCAGTATAAATCAGACTTTTGAATAGAATAGAATTCAAATATATGTCCTTCAATATGTAGGTTCTGCTTTCCAAAAGTGTAATAGTTTCTCCGATGTAATGTTCAAAATAGTCGAAGTTGTTTTCGTGTTTAATATAGTAATGAGCTAAGTTAAATAAAGCTTGGACCCATACTCTAAAATTCGTGGTAATCAAGACATTATCTTCAAGTAAATCATTTAATATTGATTTAGATCCTATCCCACTACCATATTCAAGCAGCGATATCGCTAGGTTTAATTTAGCTCGATAAATGCCATCGCTCTGTTTAAGTAATTTACATTCTAACAATTCGTTAAGATATTCAATAGAAAGATCATGTTTTCCTAACATTTGATTAGCAATTGCTAAATTGTTTAGAGCTTCTCCCTTAATTCTATTACTTAATTCTATTGTTGATATATCTTCATTTGATTCAAATTGCGAGTTTTGTGATCTAAGGGATTCTAATAAATAGTCAATAGCTCTGTTATAATCAGCAAGTTGAATTAATACTAATCCGGCATTGTTAAGTATTGAACCAAGCAATAATTGGTTAGGTTTCTTAAGCTTATTTAGCCACTCTAAAGCTTCAAGAAAACTAGTTAATGCTTCGGTATATTGAAAGGAACGTCTGTTGGCAATGCCTATATTGTTTAGAATTTTAACCAGACATTCAACTTCAAACTCGTCACTAAACAACCTTTTTCTTGTTTCATACCAACTCCTAATTCCAGCAACTCGTAAATAATCTCCTTGATCAATTAATAGTCTGCCTAATTCATATGCAACAATACATTGTGATTGGAGTTCAACTCTATTGGGATTTGTAGAGAAGTCTCTTAAGGAATCTTGGAGTACTAAGGATCGCTTCAAATCGTCCTTTGGGGTTAAGGGTAATTGGCCTTCATCGATGAGGGTTGTTCCAAAGGTGAACCCATAAGAGAGGGTTAATAGAATAAACAGGAAATAAACGCTTTTGTATTTCATACGTTGAATATAAAAAAATGATTCGATCCCGACCATGATAGTTTTCATCAAATTTTGTTTTCATTATGCCTAAGTAGTTAAATAACAGTTAAAAAGGTTTTTTGCGTTTTGACGAAAGTGAAAATTGTGATGACGAATGGGTAACCTTTTGCCTATTTATAGGATTAAGGTATGTAGACAATAAAATAAATCAGGAAATGGAAACCATGAAAGTGTCATCATTCGTAGGAAGTGAATTGTCAAACGAACAAATGCTGTCAATTGTTGGAGGTGATGGTCCTACCTTAATTATTAAAACCGGCGAAGGCGGAGATATCATTCTCTAATTGCCTCCAGGTTTTTGTTCCGGCTTTTTACAGAGCCGGTTAATTTCTATCTTTCTCCGGCAAACGCTGCGATGAATGGATAGATTTCCTTTTTACAGGCAATACGACGCCAAAGACTGCGGTCCTGCTTGTCTCAGCATGGTTGCCTCGCACCACGGCAGGCAATATTCCATTCAAACATTACGGGAGTTCTCTTACATCACCCGGCAGGGGGTGAGCATGATGGGCATTGTTGAAGCCGCCGGGCAGATAGGTCTCAGGGCTATGGGGGTCAGGCTGACGCTTGAGCAGCTTGAGCAAAAGGCGCCTCTTCCCTGCATTGTGCACTGGCAGCAGCACCATTTTGTGGTGGTTTACCGCATTACGGCTTCAAAGGTATATGT
>CAYGOU010000061.1:4169-12712 GCA_964351455.1 uncultured Porphyromonadaceae bacterium | reverse complement strand
GTCTTGTTCCTGCCAAATTACAGCATCTGCCGGGAGATAAGATCGCCGGATCACCCATCATCAACAGGGAGAACAGATCGCCTCTGCTGTGGTTGAAGCTTGATGAAGGGATGAACCCAAACCATGGAAATACCGTTGAGCACAACAAGGGCGCATCCTGTGACATCATAGGTGTTGACGCCTACTGGAGACCGGGAATATCGGGATCATGCCTCTCTTTCGACGGATACACCAGCAAGGTTGTGATGCCGGCGGCTGATTTGCCTCAGTTGACCGGGGATTTCAGCATTGAGGTTTGGATCGCTCCCCAGGAGTATCCATGGAACGAGGCCGGAATTGTTGACCACGACCAGGACAAAAAGGCGGGCTATTCTTTGTCGATGAACCACCTGGGACAAATCGGCCTTTACGCCGCCATAAACGGATCATGGGTTGGCGTGACCACGAAGGGATCTGCGCCCCTGCTCGAATGGACCTGCATAACCGGTGTTTTCAAACAGGATGAGGGATTCAGCATCTATTTCAACGGCGAACCCGCCGGTACCAAAATCCTTTCAGGCAAACTTGCCGATGCCACCGGTCATGATCTCTACATCGGCATGGCCCACGAAAAGAAACCACCATGGGCATACGAGCGCAAAATCACCAAATCATACCTCTCGAATATGGTTTTCAGCGGATTGATCGATGAGGTCAGGCTTTTCAACCGAGCATTGAATCGATCTGAAATCGAATCGGGATACCGGAACTTCAAACCTGCCAATCCCAAGGTTCTCGATTTTTGGATTCTGCCGGCCGGAGAGGACATCCCCAACAAATTCGGGGCAACCTATACCAATCTGCAATGCAGTCCTGAATGGGACGGTTTATGGCGTTTCGGGGATCATGCCGACATCGTGGTTGCCTTTGACGACAAACCCTGTCGTTTCGTCTTCTGGAGAGGCACCAACTACCTGCCGAGCCTGGTCACCGAACCGGGTCGCAAAGGGATCTGGAACAGCGACCAGGGACCTGAAGATTACACCGACCAGTGCTACGAGCACATGTCAGACAAGAGCTGCCGCTACTCTCATGTCAGGCTGATTGAGAATACCGATGCCAGGGTGGTGGTTCACTGGCGGAATGCCAGCGTGGGTATCAGCTACGACTGGCTGACGGTTGATGATGAGGGTTGGGGCCTCTGGACCGATGAATACTGGTACATCTATCCTGATGCGGTGTCGGTAAGATACCAGGTAAGCGGAAGGCTGAAGGATTTCGATGGCATACAAACCCAGCAGAATGAACTCCTGAGTCAGCCCGGCACCAGGCCCGAAGATCTCATTCCGTATGATGCCATCACCATTTCGAACCTGAAGGGCGAAACCGAGATCTGGAACTATTCATCCGGGGTTCCATACAAAAAGGGACCGCCGATTGAGGAGAACCGAAACCTGATCTACCAGAATCTTCATTCGAAATACAAGCATTTCAACATCGGTGAAATCGGATCACGCTTCGTGCCCTACAGTCAGTGGGAGTCGATGAGAATGGCACTGGGACATACCAAATACAACGCCTGGAACCACTATCCATTTGGATTGCTGCCCAGCGACGGAACGGTGGCCACCGGGATCGACCGGGTCAGTTCATCCTGCATCATCACCCTTTACGGTCCACACCACCTACTTGACGACGGCAGAACCGATATGTACAACATTTACGGGATGACGGACCTGCCCGCCGCTGAACTCAAATATCTCAACCGATCGTGGAACATGGCTCCTGCATTGAGCAATGTGAGCGGAGCCGAGAGTTTGGGATATGAGAAGGGACAAAGGGCATATATATTACGCAAGCAATCAAAGAAGGTTACATTCAGCCTTGAGGGTAGCGGGGAGAGTCCTGTTTTGAATCCCTGCTTCGTCATAAAAAACTGGGAATCTGACCGGTATGCACGTCTGATGATCGATGGCAAAAAGGTGGATGCAGGAGGAGATGTCAGGCAGGGCATCATCCGCGATACCGACGGCACCCGTACGCTCGTCATCTGGATAGAGCAGAAAAGTGAAGCAGGATCTTCTTATATCATAAACTGAAAGAATTATGATTTTCCGTTCAGGATCATTATTTCTCATATTCCCGGTACTGTTGCTTGAAGCCTGCTCCGGGAAGCCTGAGAAAAAACCCAATTTCATTATTCTGATTGCTGATGATCAGCGGTGGGACCAGCTAAGCTGTGCCGACGATCCGATCATCCCGGAATTGAAAACACCTAATATCGACAGGCTGGCACATGGGGGCCTCTTCTACCGGAATGCTTTTGTCACATCGCCTATCTGTGCAGTTTCGAGGGCCAGCATCATGACCGGAAGATATGCCAGTTCACATGGAATGAATCATTTTAACACCCCGATGATGCCGGATGTGCTTGACAAGACCTATCCGGCAGTGCTGAAGGATCATGGTTACACGACGGGGGTACTCGGAAAATGGGGCATGGGAACAGAAGGCACCGGCGGGATTTTCGACCTCTTCAATGCCTGGGCCAACCAGGGTAGCTATTTTCACGACACCGACAGCGGGAAGGTCCATAATTCAGAATGGCTGGCCGTGAAAGCCAGGGAGTTTCTGGAATCCAGTGAACCCGGAAAACCTTTCTGTTTGACCGTATGCTTTAAATCACCGCATCACCCCTATCAACCCGACGAACGGGATAAGAGCCTCTTCGAAGAGGTAACGATACCCAAAAGAGTGACCGACACTCCCGAAGGATACCTGGCCATGTCATCCAGGATCATGGAGAATTCATTGAATCGCTGGTGTTACTTTGATGAGCGCAGGGATGAAGAGACGAAGGAGGATTTCGAAAAGAATTTTCTGAGGTGCGTGGTAAGCCTTGACCGCTCGGTTGGAAAAATCATGCAGGCCCTCGAGGATCTGAAGCTTAAAGAAAACACGGTGATCATTTACCTGTCGGATAACGGATATTTGTGGGGGGAGCATGGACTTGGCGGAAAGTGGCTGTTGTATGAGGAATCCATCCGTGTACCGGTCATCATTGATATGCCTGGAATGCCGCGCAGGATGAAGGGAAAAAAGATTGACAACATGGTGCTGAACATCGACATCGCCCCGACGATTTTGGATATGGCTGGCATCGCCATTCCGGCCGTAATGGATGGAATGAGCCAGCTTCCCTTCCTGAATGGGAAGGAGGCTGTTGGAAGGAGTGATTTCTTCATGGAGCATGTCGGCATCATTGAGGTTGAAACGCCAATTCCCGACAGCAGGGGGGTGCGCACCGCTGAGTGGAAATATATACGATACGTCAACATTGAGCCTGAGGTTGAAGAGATGTACCAGATCAGCCGGGATCCGCTGGAGTCGAAAAACCTGGCTGATGATCCCGAATATGACGAAGAGTTAGGCCGGTTGCGTGAGATCTACGACAGCTACCTGAACCGGTTATCCAGATAAACCCGATCGGGCCTTTCAATGCCGCCCCCCCGGGGAGAGTGCTCATCTCGCTTTCAGTATGCTTACCGGTCCCAATAATCCTGAAGGCAACGTCTCTTTATACCTGGTTGGATTTACCCCACCGGGGATCGAAAAGGTGAACCTTCCGGCATCATACTCCTTTCCACCCAGCATTCCATTGTCAAACTTCACCTTCCTGACATTGCGATCAGGTTCCTGTGTGTCACCCAGGAGCCGGTTAATCCACCGGTTGGCAACCTCAATTTCCAGAACATTTTCGCCGGTTCGTAGAGCCCTGGTAATGTTGATTTCCCAGGGCGAACACCAAACAACCCCAAGATCCTGACCATTCAATCTCACTCTGGCTATGTCATGCACCGTTCCCAAATTCATAATATAATCTCCTGAAGGTAAATCCTTCATTGTAAAGCTCTTCTTATAGGTGGCAATTCCTGAATAGTACTGAATTCCCCGAAGCGAATGGCTCGTCCAATCCATAAGTCCGGTAAACTCTATCGATTCAGGACCGCCAAACCTTGGATCGAAGGAGACCATCCACGGCCCCCCGATATCCAGAAGTTTTGAATAAGAGGCGAAATTGCTCTCATCCGTAGGCTCCACAAATGAATTCTGACTCTTTGAGAAGGTCACCACAAAACTTTCAAAGGGGTGAAATTCCATAGGAATGGTTGTTAAACCATTTTCTACAGAGTACCTGCTGACCGGCCTCGAATGGCCTGTTATTCCGTTCCATATCTCCGGGATTCCTGTGGCCCTGAAGGTGCAATGAACCTTTTGCGGTGCGTCGGTTCGATTTGCAATGAAGTAGATATCAACATCATTCGTTCTCCGGTGACCATATCTGATGGAGTTATTCTCTGAGGTAAAATCCTCCTCGACATTCATTTTCCTTAATATTCCCGCAGTGCTTTCATATGAAGGATACAATGATGTATCGCTCAGGTCACTCAGCGCTCCTCCCCAGAACAGCTTACCCTTTCCATAGTCTCTCTCTTGAATTTGTTCCGGGATTTTCAAATCACCCCATATTTGCCTTGACAATTCACTGACCTGACGATCACACTGAGGAAAGTTCGTCAGGCCCGGGGATTTCATGATGGGAGATCCGATGACAGTTGCACCCTCCCCGATCAGTTGGCCGATAAACTCAAGCAGCTCCGGGGTCATCGTTTGAAAATTGGGTAAAACCATCAACCGGTAAGTGCTGGCACCAGGGAAGGATATTCTTCCATTTTGAACTTCAGCACGTTCCATCAGCATCTTCGGAGAACAGCCATCAAATCCATATCCCTTTTTATCCGGAATCGCTCCGTTTTCCTCCAGGGCGTCTGTTGGGGGCGTAAACACCATCGGAGCTCCTTCAGGGGTGAGATAAAGAATGTCTGACACAGCCTGTCCCTGTTGCATCATATGAGAATACCTGCTGACATATCTATGATAATCACCCACCATGGGCCACCAGGTCTGGCCTCTGTTCCAGTGAACACCAATGGGCCCCATCGTCATACCAGGCAGAAACTCCTCCCCCAGGGGTTTGTGAGCAAAAGTGTGGTAAACGAAACGGTTAACGCCCAAAGCAAGGGCCCAGTCGGTTTGATCCTTCATGGATCCCGGATAATTCTGATAAGCCTCCGAACCATTGGCCGTAAATACCTCAGCCCCGACTTCTGCCAGACCGGTAATGTGTGAAATGGATGTGGCCTCCAGAACAGCATAGGCAGTCTCGAATCCATACCCTTTGCTCCAGAATTCAGCCATGATCACATCGGCATACGAACCCAGATCCAAATCTCCTGCAGGGTTCATATCATATGGTTCAATGGTCAGCTCCAAACCGTTTTTGTGGGCATAATCAAGTGCGAATTCAACATGGTTCTCCAACAATAGTTCCTGGCAGGTTTTTCGCAAATCCCAAAGAAACCGCTCGGTGATTTCTACGCTGAATATGGCTCTTCCGGTATAGCTTAGCAGATATGGTTCAGGATCATAACCCCGTCTTGACCTGAATTCATCCGGAAGACCCTCTGTCCAGTTCTGTGCTCCGCTTTCCCAGCTGTCCATGTGAAAACCAGTCCAGCCCACTCCGGCTTTTCGTGGTTCCGTTTTCTCCAACAGAATATCGGTGTAATTCTTCAGGTGATTCTCAAATGCCTTTGCATTTAGTTTATTGACTTCCAAACCGATAACCGGTTCTGGTGAAGGTCGTGTACTGGCACCGGTAACCCGGTTGCCCATCCGGATGATGGTCCAGTTTCCTTCGGGTGCATTCCATATAAGTCGACCCTCCTGCGTCATGAATGCTGAAACATTGATGATATCCGACGGTGAAAGAATTTCAGCAGACGGATCAGCCGGATAGTCCACCCTTGAGGTTATATAGGGCTTTACATTGGGCTCGGATGAATAGGGATCCCTCTCAAAGAGAGCTTTTTCATTGATGTCAGCAATAACCGGCCTGAATCTTTCAGGCACAGCATACACGACAACATCCCTGTAAAATGGATCTTCCATGGTATGCCATACCGTACTTCTCTGCTCAGGCACCGGAAGGTCAATCTCTACAGTCTTTCCTCCAGCGATGGTGGTCTCGCTGAATACCAGATGCTGCATCGCCTCAGAGGCCGGCACCCAGGGACCGCCGCTGCCACACCAACCCGGACCGGCACCCATACGGATGCTGATTTCCAATCGCTCGGCTTCACGAACCGCATGAACAAACAGATCCTGCCAGGCCGGGCTCATAAAATCAACAGGACCACGAGGAACCCCAATGCCCACCTCGAGAAAAACAAGATTATTGATGCCCGCAGCTTTCATCGATTCCAGGTCTTTGGTCATCCCCTCCTTTGACAGGTTTCCATCCATAAAGTACCAGTATACCCCCGGAAAAGAGGTCGCCGGAGGATCGGCAAAGGCCATCTTTAAATCCCGAACCCGATCGTTCTCAGCCAGAAAAGTGTTCTGAGTCGTAGCTTGCAAATTCAGCAACAGCAAGCAACCAA
Source organism: uncultured Porphyromonadaceae bacterium (assembly GCA_964351455.1). Taxonomy (GTDB): domain Bacteria; phylum Bacteroidota; class Bacteroidia; order Bacteroidales; family UBA12481; genus JAGHDB01. The sequence continues at coordinate 6,230 of CAYGOU010000061.1, read as the reverse complement.
AAAGAAAAGTTTTCATGAAATTGGATTTAATAATCAATATATCCGTGCTTATTGACTTTGTAACCCCACTTGGTTAAATAATAATCGCGAGGCTTGAAATCATCGCCGATCTTCTTCAATTCCCTTTGCAGAGAAGCATCAAGCTTTTTTTGCAGCCCCGCATATGCAGCGTTGCCTGCCAGATTATTCAATTGCATCGGGTCATGGGTGTTATCGTAAAGCAACCATGGGCCCTTGAGCGTTTTCACATAAGTAAACCGGCTGGTATAAATCCCCCTGTACTCATCCTTCTGAACGGCAGCCGATGGAGATACGCTCATGATCAGTGCGGCTTTTTCTTTCATTTTCCATGGCTTCCGGATTGCTTTGGTCATATCCTCCCCTTCGACCGATTCAGGCACTGGGATACCCGACAAGGAAAGGAGCGTCGGTAGTATGTCAGGCGTATTTAATGGAGCACTGATCCGGACATTTTTGTTACCAAAGCGGGCCGGATACCTTAGCAGAAATGGCACCCTCACCGATTCAGCCCAGGGAACCTGTTTTTGGGTTGGCCGCACGCCTTGCGATCCCATCATTTCACCATGGTCAGAAGTAAATACAAAGATGGTATTCTCCGATATACCTACTTCAATGATAGCGCTTTGCAAATCACCCATGCATTTATCCAGTGCAGCTATATGGGCATAATACCCTGCCGATTCCTTCTGGGCCACGGTTCTCATACTCCCAGGCACATTCGGCTGCAACTGAATGCTATCTGGCATGAAAAGCCGTTGCATCTCTTCCGGGGCATTATCATGGGGGAAATGCGGGGCTCCCCACGCCAGGACCAGGAGGAAAGGAGTGCCGCTATGTGCATTCTCCCGAATGTACCGGATCGCATCCTCTGTTTCAAGATAGGGTCCATATCCGTCCCAATACCTCTTTTCATCACTATCACCCGAATAGTACAGCAGGTGGTTATAGTCGTGCGAACATTCAAGTCCTTTCCAGTATTCGAATCCCTGCCTCCTTTCGCGGGGAGTAAAACTGGACCTGCCCATTCCATCAAGATGCCATTTACCGATATAGGCCGTCTGATAACCCGCTTCCTTATAAATCTCAGCCATGGTCAACGCCTCATCGCGAAGATGCAAGTCGTTTAAAAAAATCCCATGGGTCGTCGGGTATTGTCCTGTTAAAAGGGATGCCCGGTTTGGACTGGAAATGGGACAAACGGAAACGCAATTGACAAAATCCAGTCCCTTAGCTGCCATCCGGTCAATATTCGGAGTGAAGCCCTTAAGGTTCTCATCCCCATTGTATCCGGTAGACTGCGCCCTCCACTGGTCGGCCAGCACAAAAACGACATTCGGCCTTTGTGATTCCTGTACGGCCATCCTGGATTGCCGCGGCATCTGGCCTGAATGCGGAACCGTTCCTGTAGCGATCGTCAGTGGCAGGATGCCTAAATAGCTTAGCCTGATCATTTGTTTATTCAATGATGATATTGTGGCGAATTAACAACTTGTCTAGTAAAACCATTCCGGAAGAATGATCAGAGTTTTCTTATCCAAATATTCCTGTAGCTGACTTCACTATTATGATCTTGCAGCATTAAGGGCAGTTCAGGTTCTGAAAGACTAAATCCCTGGTTATGTGAAGCCGTAGGCTCTCTTACTTCAACACGGTTTTGCACCAATACTCCGTTATGGAACACCGTAAAATATCCAGGTTCAATCAGTTCTTCCTTTTCATTGAACTTCGGGGCCATGAATATTACATCATATACCTGCCACTGATCAGGTTCAAGAGAAGCATTAACGAGGGGTGGGAAATTACCGTAAAATGCGGCAGCCTGACCGCTGGGATTTGTTTTATTCTGGTATGAATTCAAAACCTGGATTTCATATTTGCTCATGAGGTATATCCCTGAGTTGCCGCATCCCTGTCCTGTTTTCCCCGCAATAACATCTTCCCCGGGCGTTTTCCACTCGATATGCAACTGACAATCACCGAACTTTTGCTTTGTCATGATATCCCTGGTGCCGGGCTTTACTGTAAAACAATCTCCTGAAA
>CAYGOU010000061.1:0-4159 GCA_964351455.1 uncultured Porphyromonadaceae bacterium | reverse complement strand
CCTGAAACAATCCATTCAGGGGCTCCACCAGTTTCCACGCTAACAAAATTGATCAGGGTATCCTTATCGAACAAAATGATCGCATCAGAGGGTGGTGCTCCATTTTGCCCCGGTGTTACGATCAACGGCTCGATGAGGTCGGGATACCACTTTCTGATCAGAGTCTTTTCTTTTTCATTTAACAGGCTGATATCAATAGGCTTATCCTGTTCTCGGACTCCTTTTTGGTTTAAACGGTTCATTAAACTCCAGTTACGGCTATGTTTGCCGGGTTCAGGATCAATAGGTTCCCTGGCTTCAATATCATAACGGGTAAAGTCGATCAGTTTCCCGGGTGAATTGTCTTGCCACTCCCGCAAAATCGCAAGTCGGAAATCCTTGTTCATAAACCATTGAATCTCCAGTTCAGGCTCTGATCCGCAAATACCCGTGCCACGTTGGACGAAGCGATAGTTCAGATCATCATTATTCTTGTATTGCTCACGCCAGAGCATTCCAAATTCTCCCAGTGTAATGCACTTTGCATCGGGCCAGCGCCGCCTCATTTCACTGAACCATATCAGCATGCCCTCCAAGCCGTTCCGACCCTCATATCCATATATTTTTCGTCCTTCAACCAGACATAATTCCCAGGTGCATGTTACCCAGGCAAAATCATTCAATTCGAAACCTTGGTCGAAATGGGCAGCTGTTACGGCAAGCATTTCTTTAGTACCCATCTCGGTCCCCAAACTGATTACCGTTTCTATCGGGCCTACACCCTGCCGGCTGCCACACCATTTTCCATCAATAATCCTGCCTCCCGGATATCTGGCACTCAGGAAATCCATCGTCCAGCCATCCAGGTTGACGCAATCAATCAAGTCATCACTTCCCCTGGCAGGCTTTAAGAAATGCTCCTTTGATGGATAATAAGGATAGGATATCGATCCGTCGCCATCGCCATTGTCAATTGCATATTGGCTCCAGATATTGCCCTGGCAAACGTGAATTCCTTCCTCTTCGGCCAGATAACGGAGATTTTCTGCAGAGAGGTAACCTGCTATGACACTCAATGGCCGGTATCCGCCTCCAACCATATCCGAAACCATCTGTAAGCCCTCATGCAAGTCGCGGTTAACCTGCTCCCGGGAATTATACATATTGGCAAAATAACCGCCGGGGATAAAGGTTATCTCATCGCCATACTTTTCATGATAGGAGACGATCAGGTTCTTTAGATCGCGATAATCAGGGCGTTCATCCTTCAGGGCAAGCCAGCTGAAGGCCCAGGTAATGCGAGCGCCCGGCCAGCCTTTTTCAATGGTTTCGCGAAAAACACGGGCTTCTTCGGGAGAGTGAATGCTCGATTCATCTTCGCCATTGGTTACATCGCGTGAGGTTTCAATCTGATTAACCCTTACAACCGTATTAAACGTAAAATAGCGCTGCCCTAAAAACTTCTTTTCAACTACTCCCTGTGCAGAAAGTGATTGGGCCACTACAAAGGAAACGGATGAAAAGAATAGGAATGCTTTAAGAGATAGTTTGATTGTTATCATAAATATTTATAAAGATTTATAGCTAAAAACACCTGATCAATTGGCTAATTCTTCTCCATTCCGAGCATGGCTTCTGCCAGTGCGTTACCTAGACGAACGAAGGTTTTAGCACTGCCCAGATAGTGGTATTCGGCGTTAGATGCGCCCCGTTTCCAGATAACCTTCTCTTTTCTTGTTAGTCCGCCCTTTGCAAAGCCATACTTTTCGCGTTGCTTTCGGGCTTCTTCCCGCGTCATCTCGCCCTGTTTTACGCGCCAATTCCACTCGTTTGTCAGCCGTTGCTTCCAGTAAATATCGCTAAGCCCAAGTTCATAAAAGGGGCCACTATCGACTGCCTTCGCATTTCCACGATATGAATCTGTTACCTTCCGGTCATACTGCTCCACGGCAGCGAATTGTGCCTTGCGAAAATCGGAGACAGGCAATGTTTTGTCGAATTTCCGACTATCCGGATCAGTACCATAAACTCCCAGAATGCCAACAATAAAAGGCAGGCCAGGCCTATCAAAATCTTTGCGAACATCGCTGATAAAATGGATCATATTCTCAGTATACTGCTCGATATGGTATCTGTTACACATATCATTCCAGCCCTGAAACCAGACGAATCCAGCGAGTTCATAGCCCTGAGCCGAATCGTAGCCGGGAACGATCTTCCCTATACTTTCCGGGCTATTCAGGGTTGCCCTGATGTGCCCGATCATCTCGCGGTAATAATGTCCGACCACCTCCTTTGAAGGAGCATTTCCCTGGGCCTTCTCTTTCGGGCTGGGCTCATAGGGTCCGGCACTGGGTGGGCGAAAGTCCACCGCCAACGATTTGCCTCCCCAGGCGGTCTTGATAATCAGAACGGGTTCCTCGTGTGCATTATCCATATAGAGGCCAAAAGCATATTCCGGACCAATGCGCTCATGATCAAAACCATAGCCAACCTTGACTTTGCCCTGTAGCACGGTATCGCGCCCATCTTGTTCAGTGAAGTAGGTTATCCAGGCATTGTCGCAGACTACAGGATTGCCTTTCTGGTCAAGTATCATGCTTAAAAGTGACGAAGTCGCCGGATCGTAACCAATGGCTTTAAATGTACTGAGGTGAGCTGAGCCCTGCATATTCGATTGCCCGGCCATAATATAAACTTTCAGCGGCTTACCGGCAGCCAACACAGTGCTGGAAACTGTAACAGTAATGACCGCTGCCATCATTATTCTTGCTATTGATTTCATCTATTGTAAAAATTGGAACATTTCCCGACGTGCAGGATACCATTCATACTGCCAGTAAATAATGGGTGTGTTTCATGACCTGTCTGTTTTGATTAACAATTGAGGATTATTCCATTCCCTGCTGGGTAACGATCGGAACATAACCCACCTCCATGCCTTTTGGCGGGGTGACGATCAGCGCAGGATCAATCTCCGCCAGTTTCCCAAACAGGGGTGCCGGAAGGTATTCCCGCTCCCTGGTCCAGTGCCGGTGAAGCAATTCAACCCGCCTCTGCATCTCTTCGCGCTCGGCTTCGCTCATGTCCGCATTGAGCAACGCAGGCTGGTCGGCGAAACGGTACCAGTAGTAAGTTAGCGTACTGCCGTCACCAAGCTTCACCTTGAATGGTCCTGCTGCCGGACCGGGGGTTTTCCAGCAACTCTCCTTCTCTTCAGGTGTTACGTATGCAATGGGGGTCCTTGGATCAGGATTGCTAAAGTCAACTTTTTGCAAGCCGGTCTCGGCCGGAACATCTTTGGGCGCTACGGCAATCCACTGCCCTTTGTCGTCAGCATTGGCCTTTACCAGTTTATAGTACTCAGGCAGGGTCACCACAGCGCCATTCCCCGATTTTCTGCTGGTGATCAGTTCACCATCCCAGCGAACCCGCAAAGTGGCTGAATCGGTGACATTCGCATCCATATAGGAGGTGATATTCAACAAGGCGCGCTTATCCCTGGGGATATGTTCTCCATAAAAGCTCCAGTTTGACCGGACTCCCTTTTGAAACTTCTGCATGGAAGCTCCTTCAAGATCTATGACACCGCTGGCCGGGGCGCCTCCCTTAAACCACGCTTCAACTTTGTCCCAAAGCGCCTTCTTATTATAGACCATCAGACGATGCAGCAGATCCGAATTGCCATCAGGCCCCAGCGGATATTGTGTCATTGTTACCCGTGCATAGGTCTCTCCCCTTGAATCCGTAACCTCTGCTGACCGGATGTCCTGGGTCTCCATCTGAAAGGCCTTGTTGGCATCTGACGGGCGCTGATCCAAAAACAGTCCGCTCAAACGGGGATCATCGGCAGATGCCCGTGTCCAGAAATATGGGGTAAAGAATGCAACCGGTCCCTTGAAATTGGCGGTGTTAAGAAACAGGGTCCAGCACTGGTTGCCGGAAGGAACCTCTTTCCCTGCTGTGGTGGATTTTGGCTCAGTGAGCGGCAAAGGTAGATAGCCGCTTCCAAACCATTCTCCGCATGTGCCCTGCTTCAGGTTCAGTCCGTCAGGCGGCCACAAAACCCATGGCGACAGTTGAGCTGCGCCATATTTTCCTTTGTCAACGCTCCAATCCCGGCCCTGTCCGGCACCCGGACCGTTGGCCCATCCGCTGAAGTCGAGCTGAACCCCTCCCA
>CAYGOU010000060.1:6452-12816 GCA_964351455.1 uncultured Porphyromonadaceae bacterium | reverse complement strand
TATCTCGGGTTATCATATGCAGGAAGCAGGGGCAACATGCGACATAGAACTTGCATATACGCTTGCTGACGGACTTGAATACCTGAGGACCGGGGTTAATGCTGGAATTGATATTGATGCCTTTGCCCCTCGGCTCTCATTTTTCTGGGCAATCGGGATGAATCATTTCATGGAGATCGCCAAAATGCGCGCTGCCAGGATGCTGTGGGCCAAAATGGTGAGCCAGTTCAACCCACGGAATCCGAAATCCCTGGCCCTCAGAACCCATTGCCAGACATCAGGCTGGAGCCTGACGGAACAGGATCCCTACAACAATGTGACCAGGACCTGCATTGAGGCGATGGCTGCTGCCCTGGGTCACACCCAGAGTTTGCATACCAATGCCTTGGATGAGGCAATCGCACTCCCTACCGATTTTTCTGCCAGAATAGCCAGAAACACCCAGATTTTTCTTCAGGAGGAAACCGGTATCTGCCGGTCGGTTGATCCATGGGCAGGATCATACTATGTGGAGAAGCTCACCGCCGAGATTGCCGCAAAAGCCTGGACGCTCATTGAAGAGGTTGAAAAGCTGGGAGGCATGGCCAAAGCCATTGAGACCGGGATCCCGAAGATGAGGATCGAAGAGGCATCTGCCCGTAAACAGGCCCGAATCGACAGCGGAACCGACACCATACTGGGCGTTAACAAGCATCGTCTTGAAAAGGAGGATCCGATTGAAACCCTGGATGTCGACAACACCCGTGTGCGCCTGTCGCAGATTGAAAGGCTGAAGAAGCTGAGATCTGAAAGGGATGAAGCTGCCTGCCAGGCGGCCCTCCATGCCATCACCCGCTGTGCGGAGAGCGGTGAGGGGAATTTGCTCGAACTTGCAGTTGATGCGGCCAAAAAGCGTGCATCCCTCGGAGAAATTTCGTATGCTTGTGAAAAAATTGCTGGAAGATATAAAGCTGTGATACGTTCTATATCAGGAGTTTACTCGTCAGAGTCAGAAGGCAGTGCTGATTTCACCAGGGCTCGCGAACTGGCCAACCGTTTTGCAGAGCTTGAGGGCCGGCGCCCCAGGATCATGGTTGCCAAAATGGGACAGGATGGCCACGATCGCGGAGCCAAGGTGGTTTCAACCGGTTACGCCGATATCGGTTTTGATGTCGATATCGGTCCGCTGTTTCAAACCCCCGCCGAGGCGGCAAGGGATGCGGCCGAAAACGATGTGCATGTTCTGGGTGTATCAAGTCTGGCGGCCGGGCACAAGACTCTGGTTCCGCAGGTGATAGCGGAACTGAAAAAACTGGGCCGGGATGACATCATGGTCATCGTTGGCGGTGTGATTCCACCTCAGGATTACCAGCTGCTGTACGAGCAGGGAGTGGTTGGCATTTTCGGTCCCGGAACATCTATTCCCGTAGCAGCCATTCAGATTTTGGAAATTTTGATTGAATCACGGAAAAGTGCGTAATTTTGCCAGGTAATCCTAACCGATCATGGCAGATTTCTGGGGTTTAATAGCTTTACCGCTACTGATTTTTTTTGCAAGGATCGCCGATGTTTCCATTGGCACCATCCGAATCATCTTTGTTTCAAAAGGGCAGAAATTTCTGGCACCCCTCCTCGGGTTTTTCGAGGTGCTGATCTGGATCATTGTGATGGCGAAGATCATGCAGCATCTTGACCGGTGGTATTACTACATTTTTTACGCTGCAGGTTTTGCCACCGGCAATTACGTAGGTATACTCCTTGAAGAGAAGCTTGCCGTGGGTCATGCTGCTCTGAGGGTTATCACCCGGAAACCCGCCTTAGAGCTGATTGATGCCCTGAGGGAAAGGGGCTATGGTACAACGGTGGTCGATGCCGAGGGCAGCACGGGCCAGGTCAACATCATTTACACCATTCTCAAAAGGAAGGAACTCCCTGCCCTGATCGAACTGATCAACGAGTACAATCCCAAGGCTTTTTATACCGTTGAAGATGTCAAGGTGGTGAACGAAGGCATCCAGCGGATTTCAGAATATAAGAAGAACGTGCTCTTCAGGCGAGGTCGAAAGGGAAAATAGGGCTGGCCTCTACCAGGTAACCAGTCCTCCCTCCTTCAGCATTCCCAGATAGTCAATTACCGCCTGCAGGTCGCTGACCCTGCTGTATTGTGCATCCAGCATCCACTTGATCTGCAGGGCATTGTATTTTCCGGTGCAGAGCCTTTCGAGATCGCTGGTGCTGCCGATTCCCCGGCTGAACAGGGTCTGCTGCTCCCTTGAAATCTCCGGGAAGTATTTGCGGTATTCCCGGTAGCCATCCTGTTTCACCAGGGCCGTCTCTTTCGGAACGATGCTCATCGCCTTTTTCTCGAGCTCTGTAGGCCGGGTGCCAGGCATAGCAACCCCCAGGGAGGATGCCAGGTTCTTCATCTGGAGATCAAGCGCCGACTTTTGAGCGCCTGCCACCTGCTGAATCAGTTGAACCAGGCCCTGAATCACTGCCTGAATCTGCCGGTCGCCCGGGGCCAGTTCAAGTATGGTCTCGAGCGTTGCGACTTCATTGAGCAGCGTGCCATCGACGTAGCTTTTGGTCAGCTTGTAGAGATCGATGAGGTTGCCCGGGCCTGCCTTGCTCAGCTCATCCGTTGCACGGGCAAGCTGAATGCCCAGCCTCCGGGTGCCGTTTGAAAACACCTCCTGTGCAATTTTTTCTGCCATGCCGGCATCGGCGGAGGCAATGTTGTAGGCAGCGGCCGCTCCGATGACGCAGCAACGCTTCAGCTGGGTGGGATCAAGCTTATCAGGACGGTCTTCTGAGGTATGATAATAGAGATCGGGCCAGGTGATCATCATGATGCCCGGCACTCCCACGCCCCAATCGTTGAAAACTTCGTGGTCTGAGGCACCGTAATGATGCTCAATGGCATAATAGAATGGTTCATCCGATCCCGATGGAGCAACGATCCGGTTGATGTAACCTCCGCGACCCGATAGCACCAGACTGATGCGGTTGGTTTCACCTACGTAGCGGTAGTAGTTTTCCATTACATCGTTCAGGTAATGAGGATTGCCGTAAGTTGTGCGCTCAAGATTGAAGAACGACTGACTTTTGCTGAGCCACAATCCCACCATGTCGAGGTTGATGTTGCACAGTGTTTTCTGCATCAGATCCTTATGTCTTATTACCCAGGGTATGGTTCCCGAAAACTCGGGCACCCAGATGAAACGAATGCTCCTGGCCGGCCTTGGTAGCCTTCCCTCGTTGAACATGGTGTTCAGCATTCTGGCCATTTCGAGCAGCGCCGCGCTCCCGGATATGTTGTCATTGGCCCCCTGCTTGGTATATCCTTCAAAAAGATGAGCCGAAAAGATCACCTCGCCGGCATTCGGATCGGTTCCTGGAATTACACATGTAGGCACCTGAAGGTCAAGAGAGTGGCTGGTGGTCTCAACCTTGGCATGTACCCGGATCTTTTCACCGCGCTCAAGCCGGTCCTGCAGATACTGACCCTCCCGCGGGGGCATGAAGAATGCAAATCCCGATTCTCCCTGTGAGCCACGTCCACCGATTCCCGACCAGGGAATCTGAATGGGATCCGCCAGGGGGCGGGGGTTGTAAAAAGAGAGGGCTCCGACGGCTCCCTTTTCCATGGCCTGTCGCAGTACGGCCGAAGGTGGTGCCGAGGTGACCACAATCTTTCCGCTGAAATCGATACCTTCCATGAGCTGCCGGGATCCGTTGCCGACCCAGACCAGCTCAGCCTCCACATCTGCCGATTGGCTTCCCGATGCCAGCATGGCCCTCAGGTCCTGATAATCGGCCAGTTTTTTCCTCTCCGGGGCAACCTCCCAAAGGGTGGCCCTCACGCCGTCCCATTGCGGGCGACTATTTGGAAAACGCTCAAGCTCGGCATTTTCAAGCCCATATTCTTTCAGCATTTTCATGACATAGGCCGATTCCCAAAGGATCGTCGCATACTCCTCTGCCGGTCGGTTGCGGTTGTATCCCGACATTTCGAGGCAATGGTTGAAGGCGCTTTCGCCAGAAGCCTCACCGATGATCTCATCCATAAGCGACTGTTCAAGCAGGGTCCACTGGTAGTGGGGCGTGAGCTGTGCAGTCAGGGTGCCGCTGATGTTCAGGAATAGGGACGCAAAAACCAGGGGAAGGATAAACTTTTTCATGGCTACAGGTTTGTTTTCTATGAAGCAAGTTAGGAAAAGCCAAAACCTAACCGTTGCCGTTAACTTTTTTTAAGATTTAGGATTGTTAATTTTACCGCCTGAATCAAATCTACCCCATGAAAAAATTTCTCTTCTTTTTGTTGGCCATTCTTGTTCTGGTGCCATCCTGTAAGCCCAAACTTGAGGAGGAGGTGGTCAGCAGCTGGCCCGACGGTTCTCCGCAAAAGGTGAACTTTTACGAGGTTAAGGGGGAGGAGAGAATCAAGGTGAAAGAGATCCGTTACCACCTCAACGGAGCCATGGAGATGGAGGGGGGGTATGTGAACGGCAAAAAGGAGGGCCATTGGCTGGCCTGGTTTGACAACGGACAGAAGCAGAGCGAGGGTTATTATGAAAACGACCTGCGCAACGGCAAGTCGGTGGTTTGGAAACGGGATGGAATGAAGTATTACGAAGGATACTATTCGAAAGGGAAGCTTCACGGAACCTGGGTCTTTTACGATACCGACGGCAGCCGGAGCAAGGAGGTGCTTTTCGAACACGATGAGAAGATCCGGGAAATGGATTTTAAAAACCCGCAACAGGAATGAAAATATCCACCTTCATTGTTGAGTATTTCAGGTCTGACGGGGGCGCCATGATGGGCGTGGTACCCAAAGCCATCTGGTCAAAATACTTTGAGTCGGATGAAAACAACCTGGTAACCTTTGCACTCCGGTCGCTGCTGATTGAAACCGGGGAGCGGATCATCCTGGTCGACAATGGAATAGGCAGGAAGCAGCCTCACGATTTCCTGCAATACCTTTACATTCATGGTGGTGAGGGCCTGCTTGAAGGACTGGCGGCTCGTGGAGTTCAACCAGAGGCGGTGACTGACATGGTTCTTACCCATCTCCATTTTGATCATTGCGGAGGCGGTGTGATTAAGGATGCAAATGGAATCTATCGTACGGTATTCCCCAATGCCCGTTACTGGGTCGGACGCCGGCAATGGGAAAACGCACTGAATCCAAATCCCCGCGAGGCGGATGCCTATTTCACCGAGAACCTGATCCCGATGCTTGAATCAGGCCAGCTGCAGCTGGTTGATGAACCAATGAGTCTTTGTGACGGGGTTGACCTTAGGTTTGCCCATGGTCATACTCCGGGTCAGATCATTCCGGTGGTTACAGACGAAACACATACCTGGGTTTACGCTGCCGACCTGATTCCCACACACCTCCATATTCCACTGAAGTACAACATGGCCTACGACCTTGAAGTGCTGAAGACCATGGAAGAAAAGGAGAGGCTCCTTGAGGAGGTTGTGGCAAATGATTACAGGCTCATTTTCGAGCACGATGCCCGCTTTGAAGCCTGCACTGTTAAAAAGACATCCCGCGGGTTCAGGATGGATAAAGAAATCAGGGTCCGGTCGTAAAACCCCGAACCCTGATTCTCATGAATTGAACCTATCCTTACAGGCCAAATTCCTCTTTCCAGAATTTATTTTGCAGGGCCTGCGAGTGTTGTCCTTTCGGACCTCCCCAGCCATGACGTCCGTTCGGATAGATCATGAGCTGGAACTCCTTGCCTGCATCCTGCAATTTGCTGACGAGCTGCAGCGAGTTTTGCATGTGCACGTTGTCGTCCATTTCACCGTGGATGATCAGCAGCTTTCCCTTGAGTTTGTCGGCATGGGCCATGGCTGAACCGAACCGGTATCCCTCAGGATTTTGCATGGGAGTATCCATGAATCTCTCGGTGTAAATGTTGTCGTAGAGTTGCCAGTCGGTGACGCTGTAATTGGCAATACCATGGGTCCAATAATCGGCTCCATAGGTTAGCGCCATACAGGTGACGTATCCACCATAGGATCCTCCAGTTATGCCCATACGGTCAGGATCTGCCCACGGCTGTTGCCGCAGCCATTTCACCCCTTCAATGTAGTCTTCCATCTCCCACCTGCCGAGATTGCGCCACATGTAGTCGAGTCCGGCCTTACCAAAATGGCCCGAAGCCCGGTGATCGATCTGGAAGGTGATCACCCCGTTCTGAGCAAACCAGCCTGCATTCGTGCTGAATGAACTGCGGATTCCTCCGGCATCCGGACCTCCATAAATGTTGAACACCACCGGATGTTTTCTGGCGGGATCGAAATTGAGCGGAAAGGTGACTACCGCCGGCAGCATAAAGCCGTCACCGGCCGGGATCCTGACGTATTC
>CAYGOU010000060.1:0-6442 GCA_964351455.1 uncultured Porphyromonadaceae bacterium | reverse complement strand
GACGTATTCAGATCGGGTGTGGCGGGCCGGGTCATACTCGAAAGCGGTCTCATTGAGCACCCTGATCAGTTTTCCGGCCGCATCCCTCAGTTCGGTTCGCGCGGGCTGCTTGAAACCTGACCAGGTGTCGATCAGGTAAGAGCCTCCTGGCGAAAGACTGATGCGGTGGGATCCGGCTCCTTCGGTCAGCTGCACAAAGCCTTTTCCATCAAGATTCACTCTGTAGGCGTGGTTTTCGGTGGACTCCGGACCGCGTCCCGTAAAATAGACCACCCCCTTCGCTTCGTCTAACCTCGTGATGCCGCTAACTCTCCATTCCACATTGGTCAGCTGAGAAATCAGCTTGCCGTCCCAGTTGTAATGGTAAAGATTTTCCCAGTCAGAGCGGTAACTTTTAATAATGAAACCAGAACCGCTTTCCAGCACATAAAGATCCTCAAAGAAATCTACCCAGCTTTGGCGCTGTTCATCGTAGATCTTACGGATGTCGCCGCTTTCAGGGCTCACCATGAAGAATTGCATGTGATTCTGGTCGCGGTTGAGTACCTGCACCAGCACCTCTGATGAACAGGGTCGCCATACGGGCCAGGCAATGTACTGGTCGATGGTTTCGTCAAATTTGGCCCATGTGACCTTTCCCGTTTCGAGGTCGGCTATACCAAACCGCACCCCGGGATTGGGGTCACCAGGCTTCGGGTAGCGAGTGAATTCAGGTGCGCCATGAAGACTGTCGGCCCTCATCAGCACAAAGAGCGGAACCTCCGTGTCATCAAACCTCAGAAAGGCCACTTTTTTGCTGTCGGGCGACCACCAGAATGCGGCATAGTTGGATCCCCTTCCAAGGATCTCTTCATAATAGACCCATGAGGCATATCCGTTGTAAATCAAATCGGTGCCATCGTTGGTGAGCCTCCTTTCGAGGTTGGTTTCGAGATCTATTACATAGAGATCGTTGTCACGGGTAAAGGCGACCCGTTTCTGATCGGGTGAAAGTCTCGGATTCAGTTCTGTTCCGGGATTGGCCGTGATCTGGCGATTGTCACCCTCGATACCTGCCGAGTAAAACAGCTCTCCTTTGGATGTGCTGACCCGCGGTCTGGCTGCAGGAGCTGCCGGTGTGCTGGTTTTGGCCGGCCGGGCCTTACCGGTCAGCACCTCAACGCTCATCATCACGTCGTTTCCCTTTTTGTCTTTCTGCATCTCCAGATAGTGGTTGTCATCTTCCCACTGAAAGGAGGCTGAACGCATCTGGCCTCTCTGTGCCTCTGCCTGAAAGCCTGCAAACAGCCATCCCGTCATGATGAGGGTCAGCAGCAATGGAATCTTTTTTATCATGCCTGTTTAGTATTGGTTTAACTGGATATTGGGTTGTCTAAATCTGCTGGTTGATGATCGATTCGATCAGCTCCTGCTTGCCCGATTGCAGCTCGGGTTCACCTTTCTGGATGGCCATCAGGCGGAGATCCTCGAGGGTCACTTTACCGTTTTCAAATGCAATCCCCTCCTCTTCATGAAATGAGAGGTACCTGTTGTCTCTGAAATCCATGATTCTGGCTTCATTGAGTAGTTTGTCAGCAATAAGCAGCGCCCTGGCAAAGGTGTCCATACCGACAATATGTCCGATGAACAGGTCTTCTGCATCGGTTGAATTGCGTCTCAGTTTGGCATCAAAATTAAATCCCCCCGATTCGAGTCCCCCTGCCTCCAGCACCACCAGCATCGCTTCGATAGCCTCATAGAGGTTGGTCGGAAAGTTATCGGTGTCCCAGCCATTGAGCGACTCCCCGTGGTTGGCATCAATGCTGCCCAGCAATCCCACATCCGCCGCCATCCTCAGCTCATGGGCGAAACTATGTCCTGCCAGGGTCGCATGATTTGCTTCAATGTTCAGTTTGAAATCCTTTTCCAGGCCAAAACGGTTAAGAAATCCGATCACGGTGGCTACGTCAAAATCATATTGGTGAAGCGATGGTTCCATGGGCTTGGGCTCGATCAGAAAGGTTCCGTTGAATCCTGCCTTCCGGCCGTAATCGCGTGCCATCTGAAGAAAGCGGCCGAGATGTTCGAGCTCCTTGCGGGTATCGGTGTTTAGCAGATAGGAATAGCCTTCGCGGCCGCCCCAGAAGACGTAGTTTTCACCTCCCAGCTGAATGGTGGCGTCGATGGCGGCTTTGACCTGGGCACCGGCGTGGCAGAGCACCTGAAAATCAGGACTGGTGGCAGCTCCATTCATATAGCGTGGATGGCTGAAGAGGTTGGCGGTGCCCCAAAGCAGACGGATTCCGGTCTCCTCCTGTTTTCTCTGAGCCAGGTCGACCATGGTCTTCAGCAGGTGTTCCGATTCTTCAACGCTGGATCCCGCGGGGGCCAGGTCGCGATCGTGAAAGCAGTAGAAGGGGATGCCCATCTTACCCATAAATTCGAAGGCAGCATCGAGCCGCGCCTTTGCATTCTTAAGGGGATCATTTGAAAGCTCCCAGGGGAATCGCCGGGTACCCGGACCGAATGGGTCCCCGCCGCTGTTGCACATCGAGTGCCAATAGGCCATGGCGAACCTGAAATGATCCTTCATGGTTTTGCCAGCCACCACGAAGTTCTCGTCATAATACTTGAAAGCCAGGTGATTCTGGCTGTCGGGACCTTCATAAACAACCGGGTCGATGCCCGGGAAGAATTCTTTTGGTAACATATTCATGGTTTATTGATTTTCAACAGCGATTCCATCTCTTCTTTCCAGCCACCATACAGGTCGCGATAGCGGCTTACCAGGGTGGATTCTGGTTCCACCTCCTTGATTTTCTTCAAATTCATAAATGCCTCCGCCGGTGTTTTAAACAAACCGGCTCCGATTCCGGCTCCCCGTGCGGCTCCTATGGCTCCATCGGTATCGTAGAGTTCAACCCGGGTTCCGGTGACCGAGGAGAAAATTCTTGCGAAGGAGTCACTCAGAAAAAGGTTGGCATGTCCGGCTCTGACGGTTTCGGTTCTGACTCCCATCTCCTGCATCGCTTCAAATCCATAGTTCAGGGCGAAGATGATGCCCTCCTGGGCTGCCCTGACCAGGTGTTCCTTGCCGTGGCGGTTGAAATCGAGGTGCTGCCATACTCCCCCGAAGGGTTGATTCTGATGAATCCTCTCGACGCCGTTTCCGAAAGGGAATATCCTGATGCCTGCCGCACCCGGTTCGACCTTTTCAGCCAGGCTGTTCATTTCGGGGTAAGCGGGATTCCCCAGCAATCTGCGGAGCCAGGCATACTGGATGCCGGTACCGTTGACACAGAGCAGCACCCCCAGTCGGGTTTCAGGCTCTCCGTGGTTCACGTGGGCGAAGATGTTGACCCTTGAAGCGGGATCATGGCCCACCCGGTCGAGAATGCCATAAATGACACCGCTGGTGCCTGCCGTAGCCGCCACCTCACCGGGGTTTAGCACATTAAGGCTGAGCGCATTGTTAGGCTGGTCTCCGGCACGGTACCCGACCGGAATCCCTTCCGGAAGACCTGTCAGCCTGGCCGCTTCGGGTGATACGAAAGACTGCTTCGAAAAGAGCGGAACCACCTCAGGCAGCAAGGCTGCATCGAATCCAAAGTGATTGAGCAGTTCTGTTGAGATCCTTTTGTTGGTAAAATCCCAGAAGATCCCTTCTGAAAGTCCTGATGCGGTGGTCTGGATCCTTCCGGTCAGTTTCATGGCAATAAAATCTCCCGGAAGCATCATTTTGTATATTCTTCGGTAGATCTCAGGTTGCTGATCCCTGACCCAGGCAAGCTTGGCGGCGGTGAAATTGGCCGGATTGTTCAGCAAATGCTGCAGGCACCAGGCTGATCCCAGAGCCGTCCATGCCGATTGGCCATACGAGTCGGCCCGGCTGTCGCACCAGATGATGGATGGCCTGAGGGGGCTCATTTTTTCGTCAACCACCACCAGGCCGTGCATCTGGTATGAAATTCCGATTGCCTGCACCCCGTTCAGGGATCCCGACTTTTCGCCAAGTTTTTTAATGACCTCCAGAACATGGTACCACCAGGTAGCCGGATCCTGTTCTGCCCATCCGGGCTCGGGTGAGCGGATCTCCAGTTCATTTGCCGGGGATTGGGCCGAGCAGACCAATGATCCGTCACCGGCACCGATGAGGGCACCCTTAACGGATGAGCTGCCGATGTCGAGGCCTAATATTGTTTTCATGCGTTTATCATTCAGGATGTTTCCCGAGCATATCCCTGAACCGCAGATAGGCCCCGCTCCAGGATGACTCTTCAGTTGGTTCGTAGAGGGTGGTTTTTACCGAGTTTTTTACGGTGCAGCGGATCTCTTCAAGGCTTGAAAGCTCTCCGGCAGCCATCACCTGCACCAGCAGGTTTCCCATGGCGGTACCTTCAGCAGGACCAGCCACAACCGGTAATTGGGTTGCATTTGCCGTGAACTGGCAGAGCAGTCCGTTTTGGGATCCTCCGCCGATAACATGCAGCTTATCAATGGGATGGGGTGATACCTCCCTGAGTTGATCGAGGGTGAAACGGTATTTCAGGGCCAGGCTTTCGAGGATGGTGCGGGTGAATTCTCCCTTGCTCGCCGGTACCGGCTGTTGTGAATTCTTACAATAGGCCGATATGGCGCTGCACATATCCTCCGGATTCATGAAAGAGGGATGATCGGGGTCGATAAGGCTCCGGAATGGCCGTGCCTTTTCGGCCATGGCGATGAGGGCGTCGAACCCGGTGATGCCATCAGCATCCCAGACTTTCTTACATTCGTTCAGCAGCCACAATCCTGTGATGTTCTTCAGCAGTCGGATCTTTCCGTCAACCCCTCCCTCATTGGTAAAGCTCATGCTGTAGGTTTTGGGATTTACCACCGGCTGATCGGTTTCGATGCCCATGAGCGACCAGGTACCGGAGCTGATGTAGGCCCAGTTTTTTTCTGTGGCGGGAATGGCCGCAATGGCTGATGCGGTATCGTGAGCGGCCACTGCGATCAGCGGAATCTGCGGAATTCCGAGCTCTCCGGCGATGCTGTTGGTGAGAATTCCCACCTGGGTTCCGGGGAAGATGATCTCCTGCAACAGGTCGGTAGGCAATCCGAGTTTCATAAGGATATCGGGCTTCCATTTTCTGGTTTCAGGATCAAGCATCTGTGAAGTGGATGCGATGGTGTATTCGGTATAGCTTTCGCCGGTGAGCTTGTAGGTCAGGTAGTCGGGCATGAACAGCAAACTGTCGGCTCTTGCCATGAGCGTTTGATAACGGTTTTTGATTGCCCAGAACTGAAACAGGCTGTTGAACGGCATGAACTGTATTCCGGTCAGTTCGTAAAGTTTTTTTGCCGGGATTTTGGCAAACACCTCCGCCATGGCGGTTTCGGTGAGGCGGTCGCGGTAGGCAAAGGGCTGTTCAAGGAGTTCTCCGGTCGAATCGAGCAGGGCAAAATCCACCCCCCAGGTGTCAATGCCCATGGATTCAGGAACGAGGCGGTGCTGGTGATTGCAAATCTTAAGCGAATTGCGGATTTCAGACAGCAGGACATGGGTGTTCCACCTCAGGTGACCGTGTACGGTGATGGGATCATTCTGAAAACGGTGAATCTCGGATGTTTCGATTTTCCCGTTGTTGTAAGACCCCAGTATCGCCCGCCCGCTGCCTGCACCCAGGTCAATAGCAAGACATGAGTATGCTGCCATGTTGATTAGTTAGCAAAACAATAAAAATAGAAGAAATTGCAGGGACTTCAACCCAGGGGATCAAAAAGTTTCTCCTGCTGAAAAGCATGTTCAAGCAGTGTAGCGATGCTTTCAGGAGAGAAGGAATAACCTGCCTCGCTCAGGGAGGTAACAAACTCAGCATGGTCGCGGCCCCTGCGGTAGTCGGGTTCGCGTTTCGGATGACGGATGTATCTGCCGATGGTTTCTGCCGGCTCCGAAAGGTTGAGAACCGCATGGTAAAAAACCATCTCCCGTTTTCTGTAAATGGATGAGCCAAGGATTTTTTTCTCTCCGATTGCGATGTCTGAAATACCCCGCTGACCCAGAGAATCGACGCCGGCATTTTGCAGAGCGTTGATGATCAAATGGTTGATCTGCTTAAAGAATATATTGGGATTTTGCTTTCCGGGATCCGGAAGCCTTACCGAAATAACCAACGTATTTGGGGTGAGGATGACGGTTTCACCCCCTGAAGGTCTTTTGTATACCGGGATCTGGTCGCGCTCAACCCGGTCGGGATAAAGAGAGACTTCAGGCTGATTGCTGGCTCCCAGCACCAAACAGGTATGATCAGGCACCCAGACGAGCCACCCCGGCTCAGGCTCACCCTCCCTGAACATAACAGCATCCGGCAACTGATAAGCTAAAACCTCCAAAACTTACTACTTATTTCACTTTCTACTTTCCACTTTCTACTTTCTACTTTCCCTTTGCCTTCTGCCTTCTGCCTTCTGCCTTATTTAT
>CAYGOU010000059.1:0-12993 GCA_964351455.1 uncultured Porphyromonadaceae bacterium | reverse complement strand
GCATAGGTCTGCTGTCAGCCTGTGGGACAAAGAGTTATCCGGAGCTGCTTTCACAACCCGCTGACAGCATCAGGATATCTTCTCCCGACACAGCTCTGGTGAAGATATTCAATTGGGCTCAAAAGACCTCAAACGGGTATGTCGGCAGCGATGATGATCCGGTTGGGCCCTGGTACGAGGCTGCCTTGCCTAACAGGGAGGCATTCTGCATCCGTGATGTGAGCCACCAGAGCATCGGGGCAGAGATCCTTTGGCAGGGGAAACAAAACCTGAACATGTTCAGGAAATTTGTCGAAAACATATCGGAATCAAAGGATTGGTGCTCATTTTGGGAGATCAACCGCTATAATCTGCCCGCACCGGTGGATTATGTCTCGGACGATGACTTCTGGTATAACCTGAACGCCAATTTCGACATCATCGATGCATGCTGGAAGCTTTACGAATGGACGGGCAACCGCACCTACATTGAAGATCCTGTGTTCGATCGGTTTTTCAGGCTGACCCTTCACGAATTCGTTGACAAGTGGCAGCTGGGACCGGATGTCATCATGGATCGGCCTGCTTTCATGAATCGCAAGCCGGAAACCAAAAAGTATTATTACGCCCGGGGGATACCATCGTACGATGAACAGCAGGAGGACATATCCGTCAGTGGTGATCTTATCGGAATGATATACAACGGCTTCAGGGTTTACGCCCATATCCTGAATGAGACCGGGCGGGCGCATGAAGCCGCTCCCTATCGTGAAAAAGCCAGCCAGTACCTGCAGTTGATCGATTCTCTCTGGTGGAACCGCGAAGGCGAAACATACCATGGTTTTTACAAGCAGACAGAGGGTCGCTTTTACCCCGGAGGCATCAGCAACAGTGAGTTTCTGTTGTGGTATCATGTAATCAGTAACCCCGACCGCATCGACAAATCTTTACAGGAGCTTCGCAACTCGCAGGTGGAAGTTCTATCCTACCTGCCCATGCTATTTTACCGCTATGGATACAACCGGGATGCCTATGATTTCCTGGGCAAGATCTATACCGACAAGCGGAGGATGTACCCAGAGGCATCAAGCGGTGCAATAGAAGGCATTGTGCGCGGAATGATGGGGGTTGAGCCGGCGGCTTCGGAGAACCGCCTGGTAACCCTGCCCCGGCTGATTGAAGCAACGACTTCAGTCACCGTTGAAAACATTCCCATTTTTTCAGGACTCATTTCGATCCATCATGAGGCCAACAAATTGTCAATATTGGCTAACCGGTCTGACCGGCCGATCATCTGGAGAGCGTCGTTCCCGGGATCCTACCGGAACATCCGGGTAGATGGCCGCATTCGGGAGGCCAGCCAAATGGCTGATTCTGTGGGCAATCAGATTACCTATGTTGATGTCGAGGTAGGCAAACAGAGACAGGTTACGGCAGAGTTGATCACCAAAGATGTTGTTCGCAATGCCCGATGGCCGGATCTCGAGGAGGTCATCCTGGTCTGGAAGACCCACAATGACATCGGCTATACACATTCGGTACCCGAAGTTCTTGATTATTACCGGACGGGGATGATGGACCACGCGCTGAGCCTGATCGAGGATACGCTGAACACTCCCCGGGATGAAAGATTTGTCTGGGTGTTGCCGGCATGGGTCATGGAGGTGATCCTGGACGAAAAACAGACCCCGGAACGGCGTACCCGCATTGAACGGGCGATTTACGATGGACGTATTGTATGGCATGCCCTGCCCTATACGTTTGAGTCGGAAGCAGCCGATCTTGAAGAGCTGGTTCGTTGCCTGGGAAGCGGCACCCGCCTGGCCAAACAATTCGGGCAGCCTCTGCCCACGGATGCCAAGCTTACCGACGTGCCCTCGCAAGCGTGGGTATTGCCGACATTGCTGGCTAATGCCGGAATCCGGTTTGTGCACATCGGGGTGAACCCGTGGAGCCCCAATCCGGATGTTCCTGTCCTGTTCTGGTGGGAGGGTCCGGACGGGTCGCGCGTTCTAACTGGCTACTCTTTCGATACATACAGTTGGGGTCCGTTGCCACCGGAAGGCTGGAAGCATAAAACATGGCTATGTTTTCAGGTAACAGGTGACAATTCCGGGCCGCCTGCACGGGAAACGGTGCAGCGGGTTTTAAACAAGATCCGCCGTGAGCTGCCTGGCGTAAAATTCCGGTTTGGGCGACCGAGTGATTTTTCAGATGCGATCCTGGCTGACGGTGAGGTAGATATTCCGGTTGTAAGGGGAGACATGCCCGACACCTGGACGCACGGACAGATGACAATTCCCGTACCTACGCAGATACACCGGCGGGTGGGCCCGGAAATGGCGAGCCTTGGTGTCCTTGCAACAACCCTCTCTGCATGGGATCCGGGTGATGGTAATGTAGAGACGAATCATGATGCATCTCCGAACGATATTTCCACTATTCTTGCCGACGCATATGAACAGGGGTGCCTCTTTACAGAGCATACCTGGGGAATCATGGGACCGGCTTTCGGGACCCCCGACCACGCCACATGGAAAAGAGAGCTGGCAGCAGGTTCTTACACCGAACAGTTGGCTACCTTTAAATGGCACGCTGATTATGCCTACGAAGCCGAGCGGATCACCGGGGAGGCGATTGCTCCAAGGATCGGCAAGCTGGCCGGCGCTGTAAAGGCCGAAGGCCCAAGAGCCGTGGTGTTCAATCCGCTGCCCTGGCCCCGGAGCGGTATGGCCACGGTGAAGATTAAGGATGGTGATGAACTGCCATCCGCGGTAAAGGAGCTCGCCAGTGGCCGGATCATTCCGGTCAGCCAATCGGGCCAAACCATAACCTTTGCAGCAGACACCGTGCCCCCTGGAGGGTACAGCACCTACGCCCTGCTCTCAGGCATCAAACCCACTGAGAAACATCTGTCTGGCAATTTTATTGAAAACAACTATTTCCAGGTCAGATTCGATACAGTACGTGGCGGTATAGCATCGCTTGTGATAAGAAAGGACGGCCGCGAGCTGGTTCGTCAGGGGGAACTGGCTTTGGGACAGTTCCTGCACGAGCAGTTTTCGAAGGCCGATGTGGATGCTTTCATGAAAGCTTACAACCATGTCTATTATGAATGGTACGGATTTCCTTTTTACGATTTCAATAAGCCCAAGCTCGATCCTACCCTTGAGTATACCCGCATGGTACCATCCGACTGGTCGCTTTCGATCTCAGAAGATGCTAACGGTCACGATGCGGTGCTGACCACCCGAAATACCCTGGGACTGGCTGAAGAGTACTCGATGAAGTTCTTTTTCCCGGCCAATAATCCATATGTTGAAATCACATGGACAGTAAACGGCAAAACGCCCGAACTGATCCCCGAAGGGGGCTGGGTCTGTTTTCCGCTGGCAGTGGAACAGCCGGCCTTTCGGATCAGTCATGTTTGTGCTCCCTTTTCACCCGAAACGGAATTGGTTCCGGGTACCAATAACCACCTGTTCTCGACCGATTATGGAATCTCTGTACGCCAGGGAGCCACGGGTCCAGGGGTGGGGGTCGTCTCATCCGACCTGCCCCTTTGGAGCATAGGTGCACCAGGATTATGGAAATTCTCACAGCATTTTGAACCCCGCGAACCTGTGCTGTTCGCCAACCTCTACAACAACCAGTGGAACACCAATTTCCCACTGTGGGTGGATGGTTCGTGGAGCGCGACAATAAGGCTATGGCCAGTGGCAAATGGCGCCTCTGAGGAGGAGTCACTCTTTACTCCGGGCTGGGAGCTTCGCCAGGATTTCATCACCGGTTATGCCAATGGTTCAGCAGGCAGTCTGGCCACTTCATCTCAAGGCCTCTCTCTTTCGCGCAAGGGGATCCGACTGACCGCATTCTGCCCAAACCCGGATGCTGAACAAGGCGTTAAGGGAACGCTGTTGAGGGTTTGGGAACAGTCGGGCCAATCGGGCGAGGTAGAACTGACACTTCCGGCAGCACTTCATGTCACACGGGCTCAGCCTGTGACGCTGCGGGGCGAAAAAAACGGAAAACCCCTCAAGATCCGGAATGGTAAGTTGGTTTTTACAGTTAAGGCCTATGCGCCGGCAAGTTTTGTGCTCGATTGAGCAAAAGGATAGAATCGTAACAAAAGATAAGGTCCGGTTTGTTGTCAGGTAAATACCTGACAACAAACCGGACCTTAAATGTTCAACAATCAAAGTCTTCAGACAATACTATCGAATGAACACCGGAACCACCGAAGGATCTGGATTCTGCTCAATGGCCGTATTGTTAAGAGTCTCTTCGTCGGGGATCATCATGATGATCTTGTTGGTGTGCTTGGGTAAACTTATGTCAATATCGTTGCCATTGGCGATGGATTTGACCACCATCAGTTCAAGACGGCTGATATCGAAGAAGTCTAGCCCTTCACCGTACATCTCCTTACGGCGCTCGAGAAGAATAGCCTCCAGAAGCTGACTCTGGTCAGTGGTTGTGGTAACCGGTGCTACCTGCCTTGCTCGCTGAAGGTCCTGCAACAGCGGAAGTGCAATGGCGGTTTGACCTTGCCTGCAGGCCGCCTCAGCTTCTACCAGGTACATTTCGGCATTACGCATGTCAATCATGGCACCATAGGGAATCTGATTGCGCTTTTCGTAGAACTTGGTCGACACGAATTTCCCCGCACGGACTGGATTGTCAGCAAACATGGCCCTTTGATCTCCCTCCATCAATTCCACAAAGTGCTTAGCCGGGGTGTAAACATAATGCGGCCAGATGGTGTTGTTCTGTCCGTAGTCGTAAAAGGCTGCCAGATTGTTGCTGGAGTTATCCTGATCGGTTTGTTCATATCCAAGAATCCATTCCTGGTTCGGCGTGGTAAAACCATCCCGATACTCCTCCACCGACATCAGCGGATACCTGGTTCTGACTCTGTTTGCATAATTCTGGGCCTCAGTCCACTTGTTCATGGTCAGGTAAACATTGGCGAGGAGAAACCTCACCACATCCTGATTGTAAAAACCCAACCCCGGCCTTGTAAAACTCTGAAGCAGAATCTCGGCCTGGGTGAGGTCATCAAGGATTTGATCATATACATCTTCGACCGAAGCACGGGCCACATTCTCATCAACCGAGGAGGTCAGACGAAGGGGCACGCCCGGCTTGTCATAGGCGATGATGTAGGTGTGCTGGTACATCCTGACCAGGTTGAAGTAGCATCGTGCACGCATGACCATGGCCTGGCCCTTGATGGCATCCTTTTTCGCCTGACTGCCGGATACCTTATCAATGTTTTCAAGAATAACATTGGTGTTGAAGATGACCTTGTAATGCACCTTCCAAAGCCCCCGTGGAGCATACTCGTTTGGATTCCAGCTTTCTGCCAGGTAATGGGCCGCAGCTTTGTACGGAGTGGCATTTCCATAGGTGGGATTGGGGTCAGCATTAATGTCAGCCCCATAGGCAGTTGACCACAGGATCACATTGACAGCATGCTGGTTCATCCAGCCGGGTTCTTCGTTCTTAAGCATGCTATAGGTCGACATCAGCAGGGATTGGATCATTTCCAGGTTGCCGTAAACAACGTTTTCACCGACTGCATTGCTGGGTTCGGTATCCAGCATGTCAGAACAGCCTCCGCCGAGCATCAAGGTCAGGGATGCAAAGAGGATGATCAGTTTATTCTTATGTTTCATAGTGTTCAATATTGATGGTTAAAAGGATACATTAACACCTAGGTTAAGGGTGCGGCTGGCAAAATAGGTATAACCTGAGCTTGTGGTTCCTCCGATACCTCCTGATTCCGGGTCGCTGCCTCCCCTTGCCATCTCGCCGAAAGTGAAAAGATTGTCTCCTCTTAAGAAGACACGCAGGCCAGAAATCCTGACTTTCGAAAGAAGCTCTGACGGCAGGGTATATCCGATGACCAGGTTCCTGAGCCTTAAGAAATCATTCCGGTAGATCCACTGTGAGCTGCCGATGTTGAATCTTGAGTAGGCTGTGGATGCATAATTCATATACACTTTCGGAAAATCGGTGATATCACCTGGTTTTTTCCAGCTTTGGTCTAGTACATCATAGGTAGCCCATCCATCCCGCAATACACTCGCTTCAGCCCTCAGGTAATCATATACCAATCCGCCAATGCTGTAATAAAACATGGCAGATACATCGAAGTTCATGAACTGGAGCGAAGTTCCGAAGGATCCGAACAGATCGGGCAACGCCGAACCAATTTTAATTCTCTGCTGATCGTTGTTAACCTCTGAAAAATTGGTTGTTTTAACCTTGTCAACCTCATTCCCCTCAGCATCAAACGTATATTTCCACCATTCGTTTCTGCCCGTTTCAGGGTTTACGCCCGCCCAGTCGGATGCATAGATGTCGTACCTTGACCCGCCAACTTTCCAGTTGTAATAACCGGCTCCGTAGCGGAATGATCTACTCTCGAACGGTAGCGATGTGATCACGTTTTTGTAGTGAGTTCCATTGGCATACACATTCCACAGAAAATCATTGGATTTAACAACATCATAGGATAGTTCAACCTCTACTCCCGTGTTTACGAGGTCACCAATGTTGCGAAGAACAGATACCCTTCCGGTTGATGTCGGCAGTGGTGTCTCCAACAGAAGGTCCTGAGACTTCCTCTGGAAAAACTCAATGTTACCGCTTAAACGATTGAAAAGCTCAAACTCCAGTCCTGCATTGGTCTGGATGTTGGTTTCCCACTTCAGATCCGGGTTGGGCAATTGGGTGTTTACCATTCCAAGCAATCCATAATAACTGCCTCCGGGTGAAAAATAGCCTTGGTAACCGTAATAACCGGCAACATTGTCGTTGCCCACTTCGCCATAGCCCACCTTCAACCGGAGGTTGGTCAGCCACGAAGAGGTCGATTTCATGAAATCCTCCTGTGAAATCTTCCAGGCAGCTCCAAAAGAAAAGAAGTTGCCCCATCTGTTGGTTCTCGCAAAACGTGAAGAACCGTCGGCACGGTAGCTGACATTGACAAAGTACTTGCTCAGATAATCATACTGTACCCGGCTGAAATAGCTGAAAAGGTTGTAGGTATCCGAGTTGGAACTGACATCGGGATAATTGGTGCCCTGAGAAACCTCCTTGAAGAAAGGAATGGCCACACCGCCTCTGCCGGCAGATAAAAACATGTTTTTATACATACTGGCCTCCTGCCCCAGCAGCAGGTTCACGTGGTGATTCCCCATGAGCCTGTCGTAGGTGAGGAGATTGTTGAAATAGTTGGTGGTTTCGTTGAAAGAGGATTTACTCAGATATCCACGGTCGGGTTGAAGTACAGCTCCATTGAACGGGGGAGCGTTGTTTACCGACATTGAATTTGCCATCTGGTAGGAATAGGTGCTCTTAAAGGTGAATGCATCCAGGAACCTGGCCGTTAAACTTGAGGTTGTCTGAAGATTCTGAATCTTGGTATATTTCTCGTTGAGCATGTCATCAAACAAGGCAACGCCTCCCCAAGTCCGGCGACCGGTCTCCGATGTGTTATCAAGTGCTAGCACATCCGGCATCAGAGGGGCCGGTTTGTTGGTTCCGGTGGCGTAGTCGTAAATGTACCGGTTGTCCTCACGTGACAGAGCCCGGGTACGCCTCGGGTCGAGATTGCGATTGGTGTTCAGCATGTCGGTATACATAACCGTATTGCTCAGATCCAGCCAATCGGCCAGTTTGGTGTCAACGCCGAACCGGCTGCTTGTTCTGGTAAAGCCGTCAAGAAGAGAGGATCCCTTGTCGCTCAGCCTTGAAACAGAGGCAATCAAACGGTTCTTTTCATTAAGCGCTCCCGAAACACTGACGCTGTATTCCTGCTTCGGTCGATACCTGAAAAACTCATCATACGAATCGTAATCCCATAGTCTTTTTGCATCTGGTTTAACCTTTCCGTCTAAACCCACGGGATAATCGGTATCCCATCCTGAACGGTAAAGCCTTTGGGTTCCGTCGGGCATGGTGAATGGCCTGGGATTGTAGAATGCCGTTGAAACCTTTTCGCTGGCATATGCCCTGGCTTCTGTATCGCTCAGCCCCATGAAGTCGGTTGCATCATTGTACAGGCCCTCCCATACGTTTTCCCATTGCTTATTGATCCCAACCTTTTCAGGAAACATAACAGCCATATCCGAGGTGCCAAAAGTGGCGTTCAGGTTAACTTTTAAGTCACCGGTTTTGCCACGCTTGGTTGTAATCAAGACAACCCCGTTGGCTGCATGAGCACCATAAAGTGAAGAAGCTGCGCCGTCCTTTAGTATCGAAATCGACTCAATATCCGTAAAAGGAATTGAATTAAGCGACAGGTTATAGGGCACCCCATCAACTACATAAAGAGGCGAAGAGCTGGCAGTCATAGAACCCAGACCCCTAATCACCACCGTTTGCTCAGATCCCGGCTGCCCTGAATTGTTTACCACCTGAACCCCCGTTGCCAAACCCTGGAGTCCGGTTGTGAGGTTCGAGCTTTGAATCGTTTCAAGCGACTTGGTTCCTATAGTCGAAATAGACCCGGTCAGGGTAGAGCGCTTAGCTGTTCCGTAAGCAATAACCACCACCTCGTCGATGCCAAAGGCCGACTCTTCAAGGACTACAAGAATTTCTTCTTGATCTCCGATCAGAACCTCCTGGCTAACCATGCCTACATAGGAGAAGGTCAAGCTTTTAGCATCCGGAGTCAGATCCAGGCTGAATCGTCCGTTACCATCAGTCATCGTACCTTTCATTGTTCCGGTTATCCTCACGTTGACACCTGGAAGAGGGGTTCCTTTTACATCAGTCACAGCTCCAGAAATCTTGCGGGGCAGACCCAGTTGTAAATCCTTGAAGAGTCCGTTGAGCGGATCAGTGGTAAGCAGGATTTTTCGGTCGAGAATGGCAAATTGAACATTCGTTCCATGAAAGATCTCAGGCAGAATTGCTGTTATAAGTTGGTTTTCAGAGTTTACAGTAACTATTCTATCGACATCAATTTGCTTCTGATTGAAGATAAAATAGAATTCGCTCTGCCGCTCAATCTCATCCATCACCTGCTCCAGGCTTGTGTTATCCATTTTAAGTGTGACTTTCGCTATCTGTGAATAGGATTGATTGGCGAGCAGGTTGGATACACTAATCAGGATCAGCAGGGTTGTGGTTTTTAGTTCCATAATTAGCTTTTTTAGGTAGGGTTCTTGATGAACCCAACGTCCATTTTTTTTCATACTTTTAACAAGTTTAGTTAGGTTATTATTCATTCGTAGTAACTTAGCACAATGGCAGGAAGGCGGCTCTAACGCTTTCCTGCTTCTTGCTTTCAAGTAGGGAGGTAATTTTTATCTATTCATAAGCAGAAGGATTATCGGGGTTAGTACTGGTGTGTGGTCAGGGGTTGGTGAGGATAACCTTCAGGAGTGGCACATTTGCATCCGGAAGGATTTCCCGGGTTTCAATACGGTATTTTATCCGCAGACTTCTTTTTAGAAGCTTGAGTACCTCCTCAAGGCTCTCTTCTGAGAATGTTGCTCTCCACCGGATGGCTTCCGGGTTGGCTATATTTACCTGAACTTCAACATTATAGTATCTTTCCAGTTGGCGGGCGATTACATCAATCGGGTCGTTTCTGAAAACGAGCTTTCCTTCGGTCCATGCAACATACTTTCGTGCATTGACTTGTGCTGTAGTCAGTATGGTGGAGCTACTATCAAAAATTGCCAGTTCATTCGGTTTAAGAATGGAATGCGTTGTGGCCCCCCGTTTGCTCACACTAAGTGATCCCTCGACCAGCAAAACTTCAACCGTTTTCTCGTTCTCGTAAGAAGCGATGTTAAAACGTGTGCCCATTACATTCACCTGAACCTCAGGGGTCAGCACCCTGAATGGATGCCTTGCGTCGTGTTCCACATCAAAATATGCCTCACCGTTCAGCGCGATTTCACGATCGGTAATGAAATCGCCCCGGTACCGGATACTGGATCTGTTGTTCAGCCAGCCGCTGGACCCATCGGGTAAAGTGAACTGAACACGCGACCATGCCGGAGCTTTAACCTCTACCCAGGTTTCACGGTTGGACCTTGATTGCTTCTCGATTCTGGTACCCCACCAAATGAACAGCGACAAAAATAACACTGCAGCAACGGATGATAACCATGCCAGTCTTTGTCCACGGAATTGAGGCTTTTTTGCCTGTCCCATGTTAATATCGTAATGTAGCCTGTGCAGGATCCCGTCAAGATTCCGATCAATCTCCGGATTCGACTTCAGCGATTCGAAAAACTGATCCGAAAGGAGTTGACGCAACTCCCATTCAAGCCGGGGATCGGAGAAAACCCTGGTTACATAGGCTTCATCCCCATTCGCCGCTTCAGAATCAAAATATGCCTTAATCCTGTTTTTATCTATACCGCTTTCCTTCATACAAATACCAAAGACTTAATAATTAATTGAATGCCAGAAAAGCAGCCCCCCCTAGGGAGGACTGCTTCCTAACCATAACCCAATACTTATGAAAAGGTGACGAAAAAGCTCCAAGGCCAGAAAAATCTGCTTCATTGGGATGTCTTCTACTGGTTATATCCACAACCCAGTTTTTACACCTATCCTCTGATGAAGAAAACTCAAAGCTATTATGATCAGGAGAAAAAGAGAGAAAGAATAAGGATGGCTGGTAAGGTTTCATCATTCAGGTTTTTACGCAGAAACCTTAACGCCTCAGTTATCTGATTTTCAACTGTTTTATGACTAATGTTCAATTGATTGGCAATCTCCTTGATCGTTAGTCCTTCACAGCGGCTTTTAATGAAGATTTCCTTTCGCCTGCCCGGCATCTGTTCGACCAAATTGTTGATTTGATCCATCAGGGTGTCAAATGACACTGTTTCCCACGCATCATCATTCTCACCCTCTGCACCAAGACCCTTGAAATACTTGTTCAGGTGAGCCCGGGTACGAAAATGCTTTCTGATGATATTGAATGAAATAGTAAAAAGAAAGGAGCGAAATGAGAGTTCAGACTTTAGCTGACTGCGTTTTTCCCAAATGATGGTGAATACGTCCTGAACCAGCTCCTCTGCCTCCTCTTCCGATTTCAGATAACCCCAGGCAAACCGGTAAAGTCTTTGGCTGTATTGATTATACAAAGCATTAAAGGCAGTCAGGCTGCCCTTGGTAAGCTCCCTGACGAGTTTAGGCTCCTGATATGGATGGTATTCTGCCACTGCATTCTATTCGATCAAAGATACACATGGCATGATTCTTTCCAAAATAAGGCTGTCTCAATCGGTTATGACCATTCTTGCATTAACCATTCCCCAACCTTCACCCGGTCATACAAGAAGCTCGACGAGCACAGCCGCCATAAAATCAAAGAGATCTAACTCGCTTACTTCTACCACCGCAATGAAGAATTCTGGGGCGGTCAGGCCTAGGAACTTAGACTGAAAGGCCAACCTCCGGTTACAAACCAAAAACAATTTGTGATATTGCATAAAACAGATCAGGAATGAAAAAACGCTTTCCCTTTTCATACTTCTTGGCTTATTGTTTCTGAATGTTCAATGCGGACGTCAGAAACTCCCCAATGTGATCATCATTTTCAAGGAATCCTCTTTACAGATTTTTATGCAGCCTGCGGATTGTGTACCCCTTCCCGCGGGGGCCGCAGCTCATGAGAGCAATCACACGAAACCCGACATGAATACGTTTATTGTTTAACTTAAAAATACCAGACGGGAGGCAGCATGAAACAGCACAACATCGAGGGCATTGACAACGCTGAGCAACTTGAACAATTGTATCGCCAGCACCCCCAGGTTAAGGTCGGGGATGTTGTTGAACTGCTGGCCATTGCCGCATTCACAGCCATCCTGGTTTTATTGCCGGTCATTTTTACCGGTATCGGATACGAATTTTTTTACCTCCGTGATTTTGCTCTGATCACCTTTACAGGCCTCATCCTCTATTCACTCCGGATCAACGGCAGCCAGGATCTGGGGCCAATTCTCCTCATTTTGGCCGGCTTGATAATCCTGGGTATTTATATGAATCTGCTGCCTGCCGGCACCGGCGATTCGGTTGCGACCGCCATCCTGCATGCACCACTGTTGCTCTGGTTTCTTTTAGGTATAAGCTACCTCCGTTTCAATTACCGACAACTGAACGGATGGCTGGATTTCGTCAGGTTCAGCGGCGAACTGATCATCATGACCGGATTGATTCTGCTTGCCGGAGGAGTCCTGACCCTCATCACCATGGTATTGTTCCAGGTCATCGACATTGAAATCATGCCCCTCTACCTCCATGCCATCGCCCTTCCGGGAGCAGCGGCGGCCCCGGTCATTGCCTGGTACCTGATCAGAACCTATCCCGGCATTACCAGCAATATTGCACCGGTCATCGCCCGGGTATTTACCCCGGTTGTTCTGCTTACCCTCACCGTATTTCTGATATCACTCGCATTTGCAAAGAGCAACATCCTTGCGAACCGCGAATTGCTGATCGTTTTCAACCTCATGCTTCTGGGGGTCATGGCCCTCATTGTTTTCTCCTTTTCAGGTATCAACCGCGAAAAGCCGGGGAAAAATACCCTGCGGCTGTCCTTTCTCCTCTCGATCCTGGCTATCGTCATCAATTTTATTGCACTGATGGCGATCGTTTCAAGGGTTTTTGAAGGATTAACCCCGAACCGTACCGTTGTCATGATGACCAACATCCTGATATTCATTAACCTGATCATGATCACCCCAAAACTCTATAGGGCATCCTTCAGGGGGGGACCCACAGAATCGATCGAAAAAACTGTGGCCGGGTACCTGCCGGTTTATGCCATATGGTCCCTCCTAGCCATCTTCATGCTGCCTGCGATCTTTGGCTTCAGGTAGTATTTCTGTTCAATGACAAGCGGGATTACTCCCAAATGGTTAATTTTGAACGAACAGATACCTGAACACATGTCAAACTCAAACTCCTCAAAAATCCCAGCCGCTTCCATTCTCGCAGCTGGCCTTGTGATCGCGGCAATCGTAATCGGAC
>CAYGOU010000058.1:0-13002 GCA_964351455.1 uncultured Porphyromonadaceae bacterium | reverse complement strand
GGATGTTGATTTTGTTTTAACGATTGTTAATTATCGTTATTGATTTGTTAATCCCCTGCTTCATTTATTCTTTATTTTTGTCTCTCTAATACATAAGACGAACCTCGAAGGATTTCGTTACAACAATTAATCTGTTTTTTATGAATGGTAAACTGAGATTTCTGATTGGGTCAGCTGTCCTGATCCTCTTCTCGGGAAGCCTGCTGTCTCAGACGGTCAGGCTTGACTACAGCGAATATGACCTTGACAACGGCCTTCATGTGATTTTGCATCAGGACAGGTCGACACCCATCGTGGTGGTATCGGTCATGTACCATGTGGGTTCGAAGAATGAAGACCCGGGACTAACGGGCTTTGCCCACCTGTTTGAGCATCTGATGTTTGAGGGTTCAAAAAACATTCCCCGCGGCGAGTACACCCGTCACGTTGAAAAAGCCGGGGGTACGCTCAATGCCAATACAGATTTCGATCGTACTTATTATTACGAGATACTGCCCTCGAATCAGCTTGAACTGGGATTGTGGCTTGAGTCGGAGCGGATGCTTCAGCTCAAGATCGATTCAGTTGGCATCGCAACCCAGAAGGGTGTTGTGACCGAGGAGATCAAGGAACGTGAAGAAAATACCCCATATGGATCCCTGCTCAGGGAAACATTCGGCCGTGCATACCGGGTTCATCCTTACCGGTGGCCGGTTCTGGGATCAGCTTCACATCTGAATGCATCAACCGATGAGGATGTGATGAATTTCTACAGAAAATGGTATGTGCCCAACAATGCAGTTCTGACAATCGCTGGCGATTTTGATCCGGAGCAGGCGAAGAGATGGGTTGAGCGCTATTTTGGCGATATTCCGCAAGGAGCACGGGCTTTCAATCGTCCTGAACAGAATGAGCCACCTCTGAATGCTGAAGTGAGAGATACTGTTTATGACAACATACAGCTTCCGGCCATCATTCAGGCTTACCGGATCCCGGCCCTGGGAACTCCCGAGTATTATGCGGTAAGTTTACTCAACAACCTGTTGTCGGGAGGGGAGAGTTCACGCCTGAACCGTTCGTTGGTGGATGAGCAGCAGCTTGCTCTGCAGGCGCTATCAATCCCTTTGCCCCTGGAGCACCCGGGAGTTACCCTGGCCATCCTCCTGCCCAATATGGGAGTCGACCTGACTGAGCTCGAAAGAGCCGCAGATGCTGAAATCGAGAAAATGAAAGCGGAGCTGGTTCCGGAGGAGGAGTTTCAGAAGCTGGTAAACAGAACGGAGGCCGACATGATCAACCGCCTGGCGAGCCTTGAATCCAGAGCCGAGTTGCTGGCCACCTCCTATACCTATTATCGTGAAACGAACCGTGTCAATACAGAGATCGATCACTATCTTAAGGTTAGCAGGGAGGATATCCGCGAGGCGGCCCGCCGCTATTTCAGACCGGATAACCGGGTGGTGCTCTACTATCTTCCAAAAAGCGAATAACCCTCAGTTGTGGAAATCATGAAAAAAATCATAACTCTTTTTACAGCCGTTATTCTTGCAGGCGGACTGCAGGCTCAGGTTGACCGGTCGCAGCCCCCGCAGGCGGCAGAGGCTGCCAAGTTGCATTTCGGTGAGTACCAGACATTCAAGCTGAGAAACGGTCTAACCGTAATCCTGGTCGAGAATCATAAATTGCCGGTGGTTTCGTTCTCGCTCAGCCTCGACTATGATCCCATCAGGGAAAGAGAGCAGTCCGGAACAGCTTCTATGGCTGGCAGTCTGCTCAAAACCGGAACCCTAAACCGCACCAAGCAACAGATTGATGAGGAGATTGACTTTATCGGGGGAAACCTCTCCACCTCATCGGGAGGCATCTTTGGCTCATCTCTCAAAAAACATCAGGATAAGCTGCTTGAGCTCATGACCGATGTACTCCTCAATCCCTCATTTCCCGAAGCGGAACTTGAAAAGCTCAGGAAACAGACGATTTCAGGACTCCAATTCAGCAGCACCAACGCGGCCGCGATTTCAGCCAATGTTTCACAGGTGCTCCGTTACGGCAAGAATCATCCTTATGGCGAAATCGTTACCGAAGAAACCGTCGGCAATATTACCCCTGAAGGGATCCGGAAGTTCTATGAAACCTATTTCAGACCCAATGCCGCATACCTGATCATGGTGGGCGATCTTGACCTGAAAGAGAGCAAGAAGCTGGCCAAAACCTGGTTCTCTTCATGGAAAAAGGCCCCTGTTCCGAAAATGAAATATGAAAATCCTGAACCGATCGGAGGGGTAAAGGTGGCTTTTGTTGACAAACCGGGAGCCGTGCAGTCGGTGATCTCCATTACACATCCGGTTTATCTTCAGCCGGGAGCTCCGGATGTCATTCCGGCCATGCTGATGAACAACATCCTGGGTGGAGGGGTCTTTTCAGGCAGACTGATGATGAACCTGAGAGAAGACAAGGCCTATACTTACGGAGCCACCTCATCACTCAGCACCGACCGCCTGGTAGGATCTTTCCAGGCTGGTGCACAGGTGGGCAATTCGGTCACCGATAGTGCCATCACCGAATTCTTCTATGAAATCCGCCGTATGTCCACCGAACCTGTGTCGGAAGAGACCCTCAGGATGAACAAGAACATCGTATTCGGACAGTTTGCCAGGGCTCTTGAGAGTCCGCAGACCGTCGCAAGCTTTGCCCTGAACACCTTCAGATACAACCTTCCAAAAGATTATTACGCTACCTACCTTGAAAAACTTGAAGAGGTTGGCAGCAGCGATCTTCTCAGGATGGCCGGCAGCTATCTTAAGCCAGATGAATGCTACGTTGTTGTGGTTGGAAACAAGAGTGAGGTGGCAGATAAACTCAGGGTTTTTGCCTCAGGCGGCGAGGTTGATTTCTACGATCGTTACGGGAATCCGGTTATGCCCGCATCAGCCGTTGTTCCTGAGAACCTGACCCCTGAAGCAGTTATTGAGAGATATCTCGCCATATCAGGGGGCCGCGAGGCCATGGAGGGGATCGGCCAGCTCACTATGCTGGCGACCGGGTCGCTGGAGGCAATGGGACAGGAGGTCAAATTGCTGATGACCCGTTATCAGGAGGCGCCCAACAAAGTCAGCATGAAGATGGAAATGCAGGGAATGACCCTCTCGACCCAGGTTTATGACGGAGAGCAGGGTTTTGTAAAGTCTATACAGGGTACACAGGTGCTTACCGGAGCGGAACTCGAAGAGTTAAAATACGATTCTTACATGTTTCCTGAGTTGTTTTACCTTGAGCAGGGATATCAGCTGAAACTTGATGGTATCGAGCGCATCGGAAACAAGGATGCCGTGGTGCTTGTGGTGACCAATCCAGCAGGTAAAAGTCAAAGGGAGTTTTACTCTATTGAAAGCGGACAGAAACTGAGGGTGGCCCTTTCACGTGAAACGCCCCAGGGAGTTATGGAGTCTGTGGTTGATTACTCAGATTATCAAATGGTTGACGGGGTTATGTTCCCCTTTGTGATGGTTCAGCAGGTCGGGCCCCAGCAGATCAGAATTGAAGTCGACCGCTACGACACAAAGTCGCCGGTTGATCCTGCTGTCTACAAAAAATAACTGTTTGGGGCATCGTGACCGGGCTGATTATTGTGTGCCGGTCATTCAGCGGCATTCGCATCGGCAAAAAGAAGCTGAAGGTCTGTCCCGTTAAAGCGGGCATAGGTGAAATGTTTCATCCAGTCGCCCAGGATGATGAGGCGTGTCTCATCATTGAGCCGGTAATCAACCGGACAATGCCTGTGACCGAAAACCAGGTAATCGTATCCCTTTTCGAGCAGGTGTCTGCGTGCATATTTTACGATGGCCTCTTCTTCTCCTTTAAAAGCTTCATCCCCATGAGCTTCGCGGCTCCGTCGTGACCATGAGTGGGCGATCCAAAGGGCAAAATTTGGATGGAGCCGCGCAAAGGCCCATTGCATTAATCCATTGGTAAAAAAGGATTTGATCACCCTGAATCTCACATCTGATTCATCCAGATCATCCCCATGGGCCAGAAAAAAGCGTTTGTCTGCATATTGGGCGGTCACCGGTTTGCGGTGGATGACCATTCCGGTCTCCAGGGGCAAATAATCAAAGGCCCAGATATCGTGGTTGCCCGTAAAGAAGTGCATGATGACTCCGGCGTCTGACATCCTCGCAATGGTTCCCAGCAGCCGGGTGAAACCTCTGGGAACCACCCTTTTGTATTCAAACCAGAAGTCGAAGAGGTCACCCAGAAAATAGATCTCTGCGGCATCGTCGGCAATTTCATCCAGCAGGGCCACCAGTTTGCGTTCGCGAACCAGGCTGCGGGCGTGATCCGGGGTACCGAGGTGGGCATCCGAGATGAAATAGATATGTGAACCCCTTGCCAAGATGTTTAGCGGAGAATTTCTGCCAGCTTCTGTTCGAGGGCTTCGCCCCTGAGTCCCTGGGCGATGATGTTACCTTCGGGATCAATCAGGAAGTTAGCCGGAATGGCCTGAACGCCATAAGGTATTATGACAGGTGTGTTCCAGAACTTCAGGTCGCTGACCTGTATCCAGGTGAGTTTGTCATCCTGAATGGCCTTCAGCCAATCCTGCCGCTCCCTGTCGAGTGAGACCGCATAGATCTCAAATCCCTTGCTCTTAAACTTTTCATAAGCCTTAACCAGGTTGGGATTTTCTCGACGACAGGGTGCACACCATGCTGCCCAGAAATCCAGCAGCACGTATTTGCCCCGCAGGGAGGATAATGAAATCTCCTTTCCGTCAGGATTGGGTAATGAAATATCCGGAGCCGATTTACCTACCATGCCACTGGCGGGCCGCGGTTGGTCGGCGTTCAACTGGGAGCGGTAGGTTTCGATATATTGATGCAAATTGAGCACCAGCTCAGATTCTGGATATTTTTTGAACAGAGACGAGTCAACTTTCTCAAAGAGAGCAAAATCCTCAGCCGGATTCAGCACCGATTGCCTGGCCACCTGATGAGATAAAGCCAGCAGGCTTGCCGGTGACTCATAATGTTCGAGCACGAAGTTTCTGATAAAGATGCGCTGATTTTTAAGCAGCTCCTCGAAATCCTGCTGCACCCGGGCTGTGGCCTCCTGCTCATAGGGAGTTCCCTGGAACTCTTCATATACTTTTCCCAGAGAATCGAGCAGGTCTGAACTCCGGATCATTTCGCGGTTCAGTTCAAGAACGAGGGTGGATTCAGGCGATCCTTCAATGGTCAGGCTTTCATTGATGGCTCCTTTGCGGGCGCTGATCTTTATCTCATTTCCGTTAAGGGCCATCAGGGTGATGTATTGATTTCCCGGTGTGTTGAGAAAAAGCAGCCGTGGATTTTTGGCGGTATCCTGCCAGGCAAAATTCCCCTCAGCATCGGTGATAACCGATCTTCGGATCTCCAGGTTGCGACCCTCCATCTCCTCGAGAACGAGGGTGTCGTTTACAGCGCCCTCGAGGGTACCTCTGACTGAAAAACCATCGTTTCCTGAACATGAGATGAACAATGGAACCAATCCCATGACCGCGACGTGAGCTAATCCTTTAAGCATCATTTATATCCTCCTGTTTTTATTGATTCATAATGGAAAGCCCAAATGTAGGCTTTTTTTTACTTTTGTCAGAAATCCATGAGCATTGAGAGTTTACCATCATCCCAATACCATCGACCTCGACAAGCCGGTCATCACCCTGGGCCTGTTTGACGGGGTGCACAGGGGCCATCAGCTTCTAATCTCGAGTTTGCTTAACTCGGCTGCTGACCGCTCGGTTGAGGCCCTGGTTGTCACCCTGTGGCCCCATCCCCGCATTGTGCTGGGTAAGCACGACGGGTCGTTTACCCTGTTGAGCACCCTGGAGGAGAAGCTCTGGCTGCTTGAAAAATTTGGAGTTAAGCACTGCTGGGTGATTCGCTTTGATGAGACCCTGGCCTCCATGCAGGCAGAAGAGTTCATAAGGCATTACCTGACCGGGCCTTTTATACCTTCCGGAATGGTTATAGGTGACGACCACCATTTCGGCCGAAATGCCGGGGGTGATCTACAGACCCTTAAGGCAGCCGGAGCCGAGCATGGATTCAGGGTTGAGCATATTAACTCTCACCTCGAGGGGTCAACCCGGATCAGCTCCTCCTTCATCCGGGCCTGTCTTTCGGCCGGTGACCTTATTTCTGCAAACCGTCTGCTGGGCTATCCCTATCTGATGATAGGGCAGGTTGAAGAAGGAAAAAAGTTAGGCAGATCGCTTGGATTTCCCACCGCCAATATCCATTGCTGTGAGGTCTGGAAGCACATTCCCGCAGACGGTGTCTATGCGGTGAGGGTTGACTGGCAGGATGTTTGTTATGACGGCATGCTTAACATTGGTTTGCGTCCGACTATTGACGACCATGACCGCCGAACCATTGAGGTGCATCTGTTTGGAGTCGGGGAAGATTTATACGGAGACGAGCTCCGGATTCATTTTATCCAGCGACTTAGAGATGAGATGCGTTTTGGTTCATTGGAAGAATTGAGGGAGCAGCTTGGGAGGGATCGCGAACTCGCGCTGAAGGTGCTGGGAGAATGGCGCGATCAGGGTAATTCTTACCTGTGCAGGGATTCGGGTAGGGATTAGCGGTTGTAAATTCTCAGGTTGGTTCCGTTGAACGAGGTCTGATACTCGAGCAGGGGCCATTTGGCAGGAGCCCTGGCCGGAAGTCCGTCCCATACCGAATATAGTGAACCACAGCAGGGGCACTCAAGGTAGTAGCCCTCTTCGTCCATTTTGAGGATGCAGTTTTCGAGTGGCTCTACGGTGCAGGTGAGGTCGAAGGCCACAAAATCGTTCGTATCTCCGATCGACTTTCGGTAAACAATAATTCCGTGGTTGCCCAGGTCGGGAAGAATCAGGTAGGACCCGGGTACCAGCAGATGATAATTGGATGGATTGCTGAGGTAAAGGGTGTAATTCACATATACATAGGGCACAGGTATCTGCCTTTCTCTTTCACATGAAATGGTCAGGAGGGCAGTAACAAAAGAGATGAGCAGCAGGGTAGCAGTTTTGCGAATCATCCCAATTTAACGTCGGTATATGATGGATATTTCAGGAAAAATGATTTTTTTTGACATTCGAATCTAAAGTACTAAATTTGAAGAGATGGACATAGGTCTGGATACGATTGTTTATCTGGTGTTGGGTGTGATCTTTGTCCTGGCGCAGCTGAACCGGAAAAAGAAAAAGGCAAGTCCCCCGCCAGTCGAAGAGATGCCCGCTGACCTTCCCCCGGAAAGCGAGCAGACTCCCTTGGGTGAAATCTGGAACCAATTCTGGAACGAAGAAGAGGAAAAGGAACAACCCAAGGAGGAGCTAAGACCGGTTAATATAATACCTCCGGTGATAAGTAGGCCCGCTACCACACGCTATGAATCGGGTAAATTTAAGACGGAGCCGATGATTGACGTCTATCTTGAGGATGACCTTACCAAAATGGATCAACGCCTGATTTACGGGGATTCATCGGTCGAAACTCCAAAGAGTTATGAGGCATTCGACCTTAGAACGGCAATCATCTATTCGACGATTCTGGAGCGCAAATATGTTTGAAAACCATGGGGACCAATTTTTGAAAAAAATGTTGGCATTTTCTTAAGAGAATATTTACATTTACGGGCTCTGTCGCAAGACGGAGAGGTATTGCAGTAACTAATATCAAATCTCTGATTATGTTTCGAAGATTACTCCTAGTAGTATTGGCTGTCGTTCTCGCAAACGGCGTTTTTGCTCAGTCCGGTACCATTAAGGGACGCGTGATTGACAAGGCCACAGGTGAACCCATTCCGTTTGCCACCGTGGTGATGTTGTCGGGTGAGTCTCAGCTGGTTGGAACGGCCTCTGACTTTGAGGGCAACTATACCCTCAAGCCAATCCCTCCGGGCAAGTGGAAACTCCAGGCCCGGGCTGTAGGTTATCAGACAATGGAATTGGACGGTGTCGTGGTTAAAGTCGACAAGATCGACCTGCTCAACCTTGAGCTTACCACCCGTACCGAGCAGATTGCAGAAGTCCAGGTGGTTGCCTACAAGATTCCGCTGATCGACAAAGACAACACTCAGACCGGTGAAACGGTGACGGCCGAAGACATTGAAAAAATGCCGGGTCGTTCAGTCATGCAGGTGGCATCCTCAGTCGCAGGTGTTTCCTCCCGAACCGGTAACGATGTTGGAAGCATCCGTGGCGCCAGGGGTGGAAATATCTATTTTGTTGACGGGGTGAGGGTCAGTGGTAGCATCAACATACCAAAGGCCGCTCAGGAACAGGTTCAGGTGATCACCGGGGGGATGTCGGCCAAGTATGGCGACCTCACCGGGGGTATCGTCAGTGTTACCACCAAGAATGCCACTCCGATCTTTTACGGCAGCGCCGAGTATGAAACCAATGAGGTGATCAGCCGGCTCGGACAAAACCTGGCCGCACTCAGCTTCTCCGGTCCCCTAGTGAAAACCAAGGACGAAAGCGGTAGAAGTCGTACCCTTATCGGTTTCTTCGTTGCCTCTGATATGCGTTACAACCGCAACCCGGTCAACACTTTCTGGCCCTATTACAAGGTCAAGGATGATGTCAGGGAGCAGCTCATGCAGCAGCCCATCGTGCCCAGCGCGACAGGTGTTGTCAGATATGCAGCTGAATTCCTGGAGGAGGATGCCTTCGAGACCACCTGGTATCACAAAAACAATGAGGATTTTGGCGTCAACGTCTCGGGCAAGGTGGATTTCAACTTCTCCCCAACCCTGAACCTCACACTCGGAGGATACCTTTCATACAACAGTAGCAAGGACCTCGGTTTTGGAGACATGATGTTCAACTGGGACAATATCGGTTACGGGTTTGGCTACAACTACCGCGTTTGGGCACGTTTCACCCAGCGCTTCTCTGACCGCACCCCGGCTCAGGATGAGCAGTCTGCATCTCTGATCAAGAATGCTTACTACCAGGTGCAGGCAGGTTATGAAAAAAGTTTCAGTGAAAGCGGCAGCTATCAGCATGGCAAGGATTACT
Organism: uncultured Porphyromonadaceae bacterium; assembly: GCA_964351455.1. Lineage (GTDB taxonomy): Bacteria > Bacteroidota > Bacteroidia > Bacteroidales > UBA12481 > JAGHDB01. The sequence goes on along the minus strand of CAYGOU010000058.1, from coordinate 3,974 downwards.
GGAAATATACCTACGTGGGTAAGTTCGAAACCACCACGATCGAGACTTTCGAATTTACCGACACCCTATCGGGATATCCCAACGGGGTGTGGATGCACAGTAACTTCAGGGACATACTCTACCAGTTTACTCCCAGTGACCTTAACCCGGAACTGGCGGCCCTTACTTCACAATATTATAATTCATATGATGTTGTCGGGCATTATGAAAACTGGCAGCAGGTGGTCGGTGGCCGGGCTCTCCTGAACGGCGGAAACCTGGGTAGTGTTTATGGTATGTTCGCCCTTCCCGGACAAAAGGTTACCGGATTTGGCATTGGCGACGCCACCATGTTTACGGTAAGTGCCACAGGTGCCGCTGACATCAAGAACCACGAAATTTCATTCGGTTTTGAATTTGAGCAGCGTGACAACCGCAGCTGGAGCGTTGGAAGTGGTAATTTGTGGGGCCTGGCGCGTCAATATGTGAACAGGCAGATCGAGTTCCTCGACTGGAGCAATCCGATTCCGGTTTACGATGCCAACGGCATCTTCCAGGACACCGTCCGCTTCAACAGGCTTTACAGTCCCACCGGACAGACTACCTTCGACAAGCGTTTCAGGGAATCTCAGGGAATGGCGGTCGACGGAACGAACTTCGTTGATATTTATTCTTACGATCCAAGCGAATTTGACATCAATTTCTTCAGTCCCGATGAACTTCTTAACAACGGATCATCGGCTGTTAATTACCGCGGATATGACATTTATGGAAACCGCCTCAAGGATAAGCCCTCTTTTGAGGATTTTTTCACAGCCAAAGATGCTGATGGGAACAACACCAGGCTGGTCGCTCCCTATCAGCCGATATACGCTGCCGGTTACCTGCAGGATAAGTTTGCCTTCAATGACCTGATTTTCAACGTGGGGGTCAGGGTTGACCGTTACGATGAGAACCAGTATGTATTGAAGGATCCTTATGTATTGTACGGCACAAAGCGTGTCAGCGACGTTCCGGGCAGTATGAACCCGGGTGGCAGCCATCCCACCAACATGGGCGAAAACTTTGTCGTTTATGTGGATGACGTGGCCGATCCCTCAACCATCAACGGTTACCGGAGCGGATCAACCTGGTACAATGCCTATGGAGTTGAGGTTCAGGATCCCAAGGTGATTGCCTCCTCCACCGGTATTGCTCCTTACCTGGTGAACCCGGATCAGGCCCAGCGGAATGAGATCACGGTGGATGCATTCGAGGACTACACCCCCCAGATTGTGGTGATGCCCCGAGTATCCTTCTCCTTTCCGATTTCCGACGAAGCACTTTTCTTTGCTCACTACGACATTCTTTCAAAGCGCCCCTCCTCTGCGTTTAATCCCATTACCTACTATTATTTATCGCAGAATCCCGGAGCAACTGTTGCAAATCCCAACCTACGGCCTGAGAAGACCATCGACTATGAACTGGGTTTCCAGCAGAGGCTGACCAACTCATCATCACTGAAGATCTCTGCTTACTATCGCGAGCAGCGTGATATGCAGCAGGCGATCCGCGTACTCGGAGCCTATCCGGTTGACTACTTCAGCTATGGTAACATTGACTTCGGTACCTCAAAAGGTCTCTCAGTTTCTTATGACCTGAGAAGAACCGGCAACGTTTCCCTTAGGGCCAACTACACCCTGGGCTATTCTTTTGCCACCGGTTCTGACCCGAGCCAGATGCTCAGCCTTCTGAGAACCAACCAGCCGAACCTTAGGATTCTGGCTCCGACCAGCTGGGATCAGCGTCACAAGTTCAACCTGAACCTCGACGTAAGGTTTTTCGATGGTAAGGATTACAACGGACCGGTTCTCTTTGGCAAGGATATTCTCTCCAACTCCGGTGCCAACTTTGCAGTTGTAACCGGATCAGGTTACCCCTATTCCAGAACACGTGGAGTTGGCGAACCCGGACTGAAGGGAAGTCTGAACGGTTCAAGATTGCCCTGGACCACCAACATCAAAATGCGTGTTGACAAGGATTTTGTTCTCACCAAGAACAGGGCCACCCCGGTGGTGTTGAATGTGTACCTGGATGTTGACAACCTTCTGAATACCAAGAATGTATATTCGGTATTCTCCGCAACCGGAGACCCATGGGACGATGGATACCTGACCTCACCCAAAATGCAGCAGAACATCAACTCTCAAACCGATCCTGAATCCTATATTATGTATTACGAATTCAGACGTCTTGCAAATAATGGATATGGAGGTCCCCGGTTGATGAAGATTGGTGCAACCGTCAGTTTCTAACCACCAGATGTTAACTAAAGATGATGAAAGCTAATATGAAGAATATCAAGGTATATACCCTGCTGGCGGTGATCGGACTGTTTCTTTCGGGAACCGTTCATGCCGAGAAATACAAGGGAGCCGTTATAGATGACGAAGGCAACAACCTGAAGAACATTGCTGCAGCGTGTGCTCTGGGTAGTACTGTTACCGAAATCTCCCTGAACAACATCAGAACCTACATCAGAATGGATGGTATCCTTTGGACCTCCATTGATGGCGGTTCTTCTGGTTACGAGGTTCCCAAGGGATCCGGAAAGACCGCCCTCTATGCTGGCGGAATCTGGGTTGGGGGTACCGATGTCAACGGACAGCTCAAGTTGACCGCTGTGAAGTTTATTGGCGCAAGGAACTATTGGCCAGGGCCGCTAATCATGGAAGGTGATGCGCGAGGTACCACCGACATTGAGGTTTGTTACCAGTACGACCGCCATTTTGAAATCACCCGTTACCAGGTTGAAGCTTTCAGGGAGTGGTACAACACCCCCATTGAAGACCGTGACCGCCTGTTCAAGGGATATTCGATCCCCCAGATCATTCTTGACTGGCCGGCTCATGCCGATGCCTCTGCGGGATATGATTTTTACCTTGCACCCTTCTGGGACAACAACGACGATAATTTTTACAATCCGGCCGATGGGGATTACCCCTTCTACGATCTGGATGGGATACTTCCCTGCGGTACCACGCGTGAGCTACGACGCCCCAGACTTTATGGAGACGGAACCCTTTGGTGGGTTTACAACGACCGCGGCAACATCCATCAAAACCCTGATGGTGAGGCAATTGGAATGGAAATTAGGGCTCAGGCTTTTCAATTCTCCACCAACGATGCGCTCAACGACATGAGCTTTTATAACTATGCCCTGATCAACCGTTCAACCTACACCCTTATTGAAACCTATTTTGGTGTTTACTGCGACGGTGACCTCGGGTATGCATGGGACGACTATGTCGGATGCCATGTAACCAAAGGAGTGGGCTATTTTTATAATGGTGACGCTGTTGACGGCAGTGGTGAGGCCTGGGCATATGGATCCAACCCACCTGCAATCGGACTTGACTTCTTCGAAGGTCCTTACCAGGATCCCAACGGATTGGATGATTGTTCTTCGTACGATTCACAGTACAATCTGATCTGCAACGACTGTATTCTTAACGGGAACATCAACGGACTGAACTTTGGTGACGGGATCGTTGACAACGAGCGTTGGGGAATGCGCCGCTTCGTATACTACACCAATTCTGGTGGAGTAACCGGTGACCCCGGAACACCGAATGACCACTACAATTACCTCCGAGGTTTCTGGAGAGACAACGAGCGGATGCGTTACTTTGGCAACGGTCACCCCTCAGGGGGAGGAAACGGTCCGATCACCGATTTTATGTTCCCGCGTGATACCGACCCATGTGGATGGGGTCAGGGTGGCATTCCGATGCCTGTATGGACCGAAGAAACTGAAAACAACGAACCCAACGACCGTCGTCTGGTTCAGTCATCAGGACCATTTGTTCTGGAGCCGGGAGCTGTGAACGACATCACCGTCGGGGTAGTATATGCACGGTCGTATGACGGTGGCCTGCTGGCCTCGGTTGACAAGATGCTACAGGCGGATGAGAAGGCCCAGCGTCTGTTTGAAAACTGCTTCCAGGTGGTCGACG
>CAYGOU010000057.1:0-13187 GCA_964351455.1 uncultured Porphyromonadaceae bacterium | reverse complement strand
TGGCAGACTCCTCGGTTGATCCTTCGACCAAAGACATTGACCGGATTACCCGCATGATTCGTGAAGAGAGTCAGCGGCTCGGCAGACAGGTTGAAAGGGTGTTACAGATTTCGATACTCGAGGATGGCCGAATGAAACTCAATCTGCGACCAATCGTAATTGACGACCTGGTAGAGCTTGCTGTTCAGAAGATCAGACTTCAGGTAGAACAACGTAAGGGGAGCCTTGTTAACAGCCTGAACTGTCAAAATATGAGCGTGATGGGTGATGAGGCCCATCTTACCAACCTGGTTTACAACCTGCTCGACAACGCATTGAAATACAGCAAGGATAATCCCGACATAAAGGTTGAAACCCGGTTAATCGGGTCAAAAGTTCTGATCAGTGTTACCGACCGGGGAATCGGAATTCAAAAGGACCAGCAGAAAAAAATTTTCGAAAAGTTTTACCGGGTTCCAACCGGTAACATCCACGATGTAAAGGGATTCGGAATCGGGTTAAGCTATGTAAAGAAGGTCCTTGATCTCCATCAGGGAGAAATTGAAGTGGAGAGCACTCCGGGTATTGGATCGGCATTTATCGTTTCCCTGCCTCTATTAAACGGAAATAATTAAATTTGATTCATGCACCACCTGCTTCTTGTCGAGGATGATGTTAATCTGGGATCTCTTCTCAGGGAGTATCTTTCTGTCAAAGGCTACGAAGTTCAACTTGAAGAAGACGGCCAGAAGGGTCTCAGGGCATTCAGGCGTGAAACCTTTGATCTTTGTGTTCTGGATGTTATGCTACCAGAAAAAGATGGATTTACTCTGGCCCGCGACATCCGCATCCTGAATCCAGACATCCCCATAATTTTTCTGACCGCAAAAACCATGAAAAAGGATATTTTGGAGGGTTTTCAGGCTGGGGCGGATGATTACCTGACCAAACCCTTCAGCATGGAGGAGCTGCTGATGAGGATCGAGGCTATTTTAAGAAGGTCATCCAAAACGAACACCCAGGAGGTATTTACACTCGGCAGATATTATTTCGATGCCAACAAACAGGTGCTTAGGGATGGCGATGAGGTGATCAGCCTTACTACCAAAGAATCGGAGCTGCTGAGGTTGCTTTGCCAGAACTCAAACCAGGTGCTGGAGCGTAATTATGCCCTTAAAGCCATCTGGAAGGACGACAACTACTTCAACGCCAGAAGCATGGGTGTTTACATCACCAAAATCCGAAAGCATCTGAGTAAGGAGCCGGGCATCCAGATCATCAACATTCACGGCAAGGGTTACAAACTGATCAGGGAGAGCTCCTAGTCGAGCTTAAGCACTGCCAGGAAGGCGGTCTGAGGCACTTCCACATTGCCCACCTGCTTCATTTTCTTCTTCCCCTTTTTCTGCTTTTCCAGAAGTTTGCGCTTACGGGTGATGTCGCCTCCGTAGCATTTTGCTGTCACGTCCTTACGAAAAGCCTTGATGGTCTCGCGGGAAATGATCTTCCCTCCGATGGCGGCTTGTATGGCAATATCAAACTGTTGCCGCGGTATCAGCTCTTTAAGCTTCTCACACATTCTTCTGCCGAAGCGAGTGGCATTCTCGAAATGAATGAGCGTAGATAGGGCATCCACCATCTCTCCGTTCAGCAGTATGTCCAGCCGTACCAGCTTGGCCGGCCTGAACCCGGTTTGGAAATAATCGAATGAGGCGTAACCCCGTGAAATTGACTTTAACTTATCATAAAAATCGAATACAATCTCAGCCAGGGGTACCTCAAAAGAGAGCTCAACCCGGTCGGTGGTCAAATAATGCTGGGATTTCAATTCACCCCGTTTGTCGAGACAGAGCTTTATGATGCTGCCGATGTACTCCGGCATGGTGATGATCTGGGCCTGGATGATGGGCTCATCTATGCGTTCGATCTCGGTCTGGTCGGGAAGTCCTGATGGGTTGTAAACATCAAGCTTGACCCCCTTTTTCGTATAGACATGATAAAAGACGTTCGGAACCGTGCTTATCACATTGATCTCAAACTCACGGTCGAGTCTCTCCTGCACAATTTCCATGTGGAGCAGGCCAAGAAATCCGCACCTGAATCCGAATCCCAGTGCAGCAGACGACTCCGGCTCATAAGTAAGGGAGGCATCGTTGAGGACCAGCTTCTCAAGGGCATCCCTTAAATCCTCATAATCATCGCTGTCAATCGGATAAAGACCGGCAAAAACCATAGGCTTCACGCTGAGAAAGCCTTCAATGGCAGCTGAGCAGGGCCTTTGGTAATGCGTTATCGTATCCCCCACCTTAACCTCCACCGATTCTTTGATGCCGCTCACGATATAACCCACATTTCCAGCACTGAGTTCTGGACGGGGATCCAGTTTCAGCCGGAGCACACCGATTTCATCGGCGTGGTAGTCTTTATTCGTATTGAAAAACTTAACATGATCACCCTTCCGGAGGGTTCCGTTAACAATCTTAAAATATGCAAGCACCCCACGGTAGGAGTTGTATAGTGAATCAAAAATCAGGGCTTGCAGGGGAGCATCAGGGTCACCCGCCGGAGGTGGAATTTTTTTTACAATCGCCTGGAGTATCTCTTCGACTCCCAGTCCTGTTTTCCCGCTGGCAAACAGGATATCATCCTTGTCGCAGCCGACCAGTTCATGAATCTGCTCGCTTACCTCCTCAGGCATGGCTGCGGGGAGGTCCATTTTGTTTAGCACCGGAATGATCACCAGGTCATTGTCAAGAGCCTGGTACAGGTTTGAAATGGTTTGAGCCTGAATGCCCTGAGAGGCATCCACCACCAGCAGAGCCCCTTCACAGGCTGCAATGGCACGTGAAACCTCGTATGAAAAATCAACATGTCCAGGAGTGCCGATCAGGTTCAGGGTATAAGCCTCACCATCGAGTTGATATTGCATCTGTATGGCGTGGCTCTTGATGGTAATGCCCCTTTCCCTCTCGAGGTCCATGTTGTCAAGCACCTGCTCTTGCATCTCCTTACCAAAGACCGTCCTGGTAAGCTCCAACAAACGGTCTGCCAGGGTACTTTTACCATGGTCAATATGCGCAATGATGCAGAAATTTCGGATACGGTTCATTGATACGGAGTCCTCTCAAATTTGCCGCAAAGATAGCACAATTTGAGAGATTACCGTTTGACGGCTATTCCACTGATCTCAACGATGGCATTCATCGGAAGCCTGCTGACCTGGATCGCTGCCCGTGCCGGAAACTTCTTGTTCGGAAAGAACCTGGCATAAGCCTCATTGATGGCCTGGTAATCATCCATGTTTGTCATGTATATGTTGACCATGACCAGGTCCTCATGGTTCATGCCGTGCTGCTTGAGCAGGGCTCCGAGGTTTTTCATGCACTGCTCGGTAGCTTTCTTGATATCGTCTGCAACCATTTCAGCGGTTTCGGGCACCCTGGGAATCTGTCCCGAAAGGTAGAGGGTCCCATTTACCATCACTGCCGGCGTATAGGGAGCGATTGGCTTTGGAAGTGAAGAATCCTGGGCGAACGCCGGGACAAGCAGAAGGAACAGGAAAGAGAGTGAAAGAAATGTGCTTTTCATGGGGATCCTGAATAAGGTTATTTAATGATGTTTATGATTTAATTGTGGTTTGGTCTGCTAAATACAGGAAAATTAGGAAAAAAAAGGGGACCCCAATGGGGCCCCCTGACAGATTTTCATATCCTGCAGAGTTGGGCTTACATCATGCCGCCCATGCCACCCATACCAGGGTTGGGCATGGCCTCTTTTTCTTCCGGAGTTTCTGCAATCACTGTTTCAGTGGTCAGGATCATTCCGGCTACGGATGCTGCATTCTCCAGGGCGATGCGGGCTACTTTGGTCGGATCGATCACACCGGTTTCATAGAGATTCTCATACTTCTCGGTGTGGGCGTTGAAACCAAAGTCGGCCTTGCCTTTTTTAACTTCCTGGACGATAACACTGCCTTCGAGTCCGGCGTTTGCAACGATCTGACGCAGTGGCTCCTCAAGTGCCCTGCGCACGATGGCAACACCTGTGTTCTGATCTTCGTTCTCAAGGGTGAAGTTGTCAAGCGATTTAATGGCGCGAATATAAGCCACGCCACCACCGGGGATGATTCCCTCTTCCACTGCTGCACGGGTTGCGCTGAGAGCATCGTCGACACGGTCTTTCTTCTCCTTCATTTCCATTTCAGAAGCGGCACCCACATAAAGCACAGCCACCCCGCCAGCCAGTTTGGCCAGTCTTTCCTGAAGCTTTTCGCGATCGTAATCGGAGGTAGTGGCTTCAATCTGGGTCTTGATCTGGTTGACGCGGGCATGGATATTGCTTTTCTCACCGGCACCATTCACGATGGTGGTGTTCTCCTTATCAAGCGAAACCTTTTCGGCTGAGCCCAGCATATCCAGCGTGGTTGACTCAAGTTTCATTCCGGTTTCTTCGGAAATAACAACACCACCGGTCAGGATGGCGATATCCTGAAGCATTTCTTTTCTGCGGTCACCAAAACCTGGAGCTTTGCAGGCGGCAACCTTAAGACTTCCCCTGAGCTTGTTAACCACGAGTGTTGCCAGGGCTTCGCCGTCAACATCTTCTGCAATGATGAGCAAAGGTCTTCCGGTCTGAACGGTTTTTTCGAGAACAGGAAGCAGATCCTTCATGGTGGAAACCTTCTTGTCGTAGATCAGGATGAAAGGACTTTCGAGTACGGCCTCCATCTTATCGGTATCGGTGACAAAATATGCCGACAGGTATCCGCGGTCAAATTGCATACCTTCAACCACTTCAACGGTTGTCTCAGTACCTTTTGCCTCTTCGACGGTGATAACCCCCTCCTTATTGACCTTGGTCATGGCATCGGCAATCAATTTGCCGATTTCCTGATCGTTATTGGCAGAAATGGATGCAACCTGCTCAATCTTCTTGAAATCGTCGCCAATGGTTTTTGACTGACTCTTCAGGTCTGCGACCACCTTGGCAACTGCCTTGTCGATTCCACGCTTCAGGTCCATCGGATTGGCCCCTGCCGTTACGTTTTTAAGTCCTACCGATACGATCGACTGGGTCAGAACAGTGGCGGTGGTGGTTCCGTCGCCGGCGTCGTCTGATGTTTTGGAGGCAACCTCCTTAACCATTTGAGCACCCACATTTTCAAATCTATCGGGCAGCTCAATATCTTTGGCCACTGTCACACCATCCTTGGTGATCTGGGGTGCACCAAACTTCTTTTCAATGACCACATTACGGCCTTTCGGACCAAGGGTTACCTTGACTGCATTGGCCAGTTGATCGACACCCCTTTTAAGGGATTCGCGGGCGTCAACTTCAAATCTGATTTCCTTTGCCATATTATTTGTTTTTAAGTTATTCAGAATTAAACAATTGCCAGAATATCCGACTGGCGCATGATGAGATAGTCGGCATTGTCTACCTTGATCTCAGTGCCAGAATACTTTCCGTAGAGAACAAAATCACCCACCTTCACCTCCATCTCTACATCTTTTGTGCCTGAACCAACGGCGACAACGCGACCCTTTTGTGGTTTTTCCTGCGCAGAATCAGGTATAATAATACCGGAAGCGGTTTTTACTTCTGCCTCCTGAGGTTCAACGAGAACCCTGTCTCCCAATGGCTTAATCTTAACTGACGACATAGCTATCTTTTTAAAGGATTAATGATACGTTTTTGCTTCGGTAGTCGGATATCATATACCATGCCAACCGGGAGTGACAGATGACGGACTGACAGCCTGACAGGAAAAAAAAAAGGGAGCCAAAGGCTCCCTCTAAATATTTTTATGAACCCCCTATTCGTTTGGTTCCTCAGTCTTCTGAGGCAGGGTTGTCGGAAATTCCGGTATTTCGGCAGGATCGATTGCGTTCTGGATTTGGTCCTGCATAACCGACTGATTAACTGCACTCCGGTCTTTTGGAATGGAAATACTGGCAGCCAGGCTGAGCACCAGCAACGCGATGGCGAGCGTCCAGGTGGCCTTCTCGAGAAAATCGTTGGTCTTCCTGACCCCCATGATCTGGCTTGAAGAGGCAAAATTTGAAGCCAATCCACCCCCTTTTGAATTCTGAACAAGCACGATCAGCGCCAAAAGGATACAGACAACCACTATAAAAACCGTAAAGACTACGTACATATCACCTTGATTTATTGGTTCTTAATAATTTCCTTAATCTTTTCAATCTGACTGGCAAAGTAAACACTTTTTTCAGGATATTTCAAACTAAGTTTTTCAAAGGCATGAATGGCCTTGCGGTGATATCCCTGCTGCATATAAATCCTGGCCAGGGTTTCGGTAAGAAGATCATCACTTTCCTTAAGACTCTCAAGCGAAAGATCAACCGGAACAGCAGGCTCTACCGGCGGCCGGATGATCATCGAATCCTGTTTGCTAACAAAGCGGTCGATCAGCTCATGCTGCCGGCTTTGCCTCTCAGGTATCTCAGGCGGCGAATCAGCGTCACCCAGCTTCTGAACCACAGGAGAAAAAAAGAGGGGCTCTCCAGAGATTGCTGGCTCAATAGCCGGTTCTGTACGAAGAAATCCTTTGAGTAGGTCAAAGGGAATGGCAGGATTACGAACGGCTTCGTTTCCATTGTCAGGGGTAATCATATCGGGTGCAATCTGCTCCCGGCCAGCCTGGCCCGTTTCAACCTCGGAACGCGAAGGAAAATCGAAAAGCAGAAGGTCAATATCAACAATTGGGATCAGCCTTTCTATGGTCTGGATGTAGGCGTTTCGCTTACCTGCATCCCCGGCACCATCAGATTGAGATGGTTCTGTCTGATTGGGAGTCTCGTCAGATATTTCCAATTCAAGCCCAGGTGAGAGCTCTACCTCCGGGGGATTCTTCATCGCCATATCCCACTCCACCTCAATTTCTGGCATTATGTCAGCCTGTATTTCATCAAGCTGATCCCCTCCAGCGGGTTCACCCACGGCCTTTCCGCTCAACAGCCGATAGAGCATTTTACGATCGCCTGCGTAGAGTGCCGCCAGCTTCAGGTACTTGTTAAACCTGATGTTTTCTTGATTGTGTAGGTTCTTCAGAAAAAGAAGCTGGGCGGGCTGGCAGAATGGATACTCCCTGACCAGCTCATCAAGGTGCCGCAACGATTCGCCGTCGAGCCTGGCTGGCTCTTCCAGATAATGTATGAATTGATCGCGGCTCATGCTTCACCAGTTTACAACGGCGCGGTTGAAGATATCCTCGATGATCTTCTCCAGAATTTGAGGAACAAGCTCACCTTCAACATCGTCCAAGCTCCTGTCACTGTCATAATCCTCAAAATGGGAAAAACTTGTGTCAAAATCCTTTTTGGGGTCAACCAGATTGGTGAATTTAACCTTAACCGTAATGGTCAGTCGGGTGAGGGCAGCCTGCTCATCACCCCTGATGGCCATCGGACGGGTGTCATATCCTGATATTTCTCCTTCGAACTGAAGGTCCCCGCCATCACTCAGCATCTGCAGGCTTGTCTGCGAAATAAACTTGTCTTTGAGCGATTCTGTCAGCTGCTCGCTAAGGTTTGGATTGACGATGGGCGCACGGTTAGGAAAATAAGCCACCGATATCGTTTTCATTTCGGGAGTCAGCGAGGCCCCCGACAATGAATACTTCACCGTACAAGCGGCAAGGTTCACCAGGAGTATAAGACAGCTAATAAGCAGTGCATTTTTTGTCATCACTCCTGTATATCGTATTCCTTTATCTTACGGTACAGGGTTCGCTCGCTTATACCGAGTTCTTCAGCGGCAAGTTTACGCTTGCCTCCATGCTTTTTCAGCGCCCTGGTTATCATTTCGATCTCTTTGTCGACCAGCGAAAGTGACTCCTCAACAATCTCTTCGGTATCTTCGATGTCGTCATCGACCATCTTGTTGATGTGAATCGACGGGGATGACTTCTGACTTACATCATCCTTCCTGACATCCTCTTCATAAAGATGACGTACCCTTTGTGCCAGATCTCCTTCTGTTGATCCACCGCTTCCCGGTTCCATCATGTCATAAACCAGTTTTTTCAGATCCGAGACATCTCGTTTCATGTCAAAGAGAATCTGGTATAGAATCTCCCGCTCAGAGGAAAAGGTTCGGTCATCCTGACTGCGGCCAATCAGCACGGGAAGATTGGATCCCGTCTCTTCAGGCAGATAGAACCGCAGCCGTTCGGCTGTCAGTAAGCGCTCCTCCTCAATGATGGATATCTGTTCGGTGATGTTCTTAAGTTGTCTGATGTTTCCGGGCCATTTATACGCTGTCAGCAGCCGCTGTGCAGCTTCATCAAGCCTGATGACCGGCATTCTGTATTTCTCAGCAAAATCCTGGGCAAACTTCCGGAACAGCAGGTGGATGTCCTCCTTCCGGCTTCGCAAAGGCACCACCTGGATGGGTACGGTATTCAATCGGTAGAAAAGATCCTCCCTGAATCTCCCTTGTTCAACCGCCCTCCGGATGTCAACATTGGTGGCAGCCACCAGCCGGATGTCGGTTTTCTGCACCTTTGAGGATCCCACCCTGATGAACTCACCTGTTTCGAGCACCCTGAGCAGCCTGACCTGGGTCGAGAGGGGAAGCTCACCAATCTCATCAAGGAATATTGTTCCCCCGTTTGCCTCCTCAAAATATCCCTTTCGTGCCTCATGGGCTCCGGTAAAGGCTCCCTTCTCGTGCCCGAAGAGTTCTGAGTCGATGGTCCCTTCGGGGATGGCCCCGCAGTTAACGGCAATGTATGGACCATGCTTTCGGGAACTGTGCTGGTGGATAATCTGAGGGAAACGCTCTTTTCCGGATCCGCTTTCTCCGGTGATGAGTACGGAAAGATCCGTGGGGGCCACCTGGATGGCCACCTCAATTGCCCGGCTCAGGGAAGGCGAATTGCCGATGATCTCAAACCGCTGTTTTACCTTTTGCACATCCATCTTCTTCTTTTGTTTGGGCACCGTAATTCAGTAAAAGTACAACTTTCTCCCTTTTTTTCTAACTTCCCGGCTCAACTGAAATCCATGGGCCCCTCACCTGCTAAGCACCCTGATATCCTGGGCATCATTCCTGCCAGATATGCCTCTACACGGTTCCCAGGTAAACCCCTGGCAAGGATCCATGGAAGAAGCATGATCCTTCGGGTTTGCGATATTGCTGCCAGGGTTCTTCAACATTTCGTTGTGGCAACCGACGACGAAAGGATTTATGAGGAGACCGCCTCAGGCGGATACCGGGCGGTGATGACTCGGCGCGATCACCCAAACGGCACCTCGCGTTGTCTGGAGGCATACCGGCTGATGAATGGTGAAGGATTTACTTTCAGTGGCTTTATCAACCTTCAGGGTGACGAACCCCTTTTAGACCCGGCAAACATCGGATTGCTGGCTGACAGCATATTGGACGCTGATGACCGGATAACCACACTGGTCCATCGCAGCTATGACCATGAATGGTATCATAACCCAAACCGTGTTAAGGTGGTATGCGATCAGCAGGGAGATGCCATGTATTTCTCAAGGGCACCCATCCCCCACTTCCGGGAAAAGGACCAGTTCTCCGTTGAAGGATGCCTCATCCATGCCGGCATTTACGGGTTTTCTTCAAGGATGTCAGACAGACTGCAGAATCTCTCTCCGGTCGATGCCGAAAACCACGAATCTCTTGAACAGCTGAGGTGGCTGGCCCATGGCATTCGGGTTCATTGTCTGGAGATCGAACGGCTTTACCCCGGAATTGATACCCCCGACGACCTGGAGTCCATCCTGAGGTATTTCTGACCCCTCATTAGCTGAGTGCAGATCTGAAATACTCGATCTCCTGACGAAGATCCATGAAGGGATAGCGGACCTGCAAAGCCTGGGCACGATCAAGGCCGGTTTTTAAAAACTCCCGGTGCCTTGGGGACTTCAGATCCCGTGAGCGGTGCCCGATTGCCTTAATGAGCCGGTCAACATCCTCCATAACCGGCAGGTTGCCCGGATCCATGCACGACTCTACAAAACGGTACCATACATAATCAATACCGGCTTCACCGGGATGGATTAAATCGGTGTCATAGAACCGGTAGTCGCGGAGATCATCCATGAAAATCTCATAAGCCGGAAAATAATGCACCTTTGGTATCTTCTGCATAAGCTCGGAGCAAGCCAGAAGCAGGGTGGATTTACTCACCTGGTTTCCAAGAGGACCCTCCTTTAGGTAGCGAATGGGACTGACCGTAAGAATGACGTTCAGGTCGGGATTGATCCTGAAACAATCTGCCAGAATTCTTTGGTAGGTATATACGATGTCACCCACCCTCAGGAGTTCCTGTTCAAACTGCAATGCCGGCACCTTATGACAATTCGTCACAACCCGTCCAGATTCTGCCAGTCGGTAAACCCTGGCTGTTCCGAAGGTCAGAATTAAGAATTTAGCCTTCCTGAGGAATTCAGCGGCCCTAACAAGCTGCTCATTCATGTGGTTAAGGCAGGACTCTGAATCGGAACCCGAAAACCTGGAGTGATGGTCGTACGAATGCCAAAGGTCATCGTGCTGGAACAGCTCTTCATGACGGTATGGATCAGGCTTGAGCAACCTGTTGATGCCAATTGCTATGGAGGCAGGATTATAGACTACGCCAAAAGGATTCAGGTCGATCTGAAACCGGTACCGATCGAGCATTTTTCCTATATGCTCGGTAAAACAGGAGCCCATGAGCAGGATCTTATCGTCGTACCGCACGGGATCCGGCAGGGGGGGGATTTCGACTTCGGTTCTGAACTTCACCATTTTACTGACAGCATTCTAATTGTTTCAACCTGGTTTCCTAACATCAACCTCAACAAGTAGATGCCAGGCTCTGCAATGGAGAGGTCAATCCGGTCAGCCTCACGAGAAATCAGGGTAACAGTCTGTTGCTGCACCAGCCTGCCACCGGTATCAAAAACATGAAGATGCAAATCGCCCTGAAGATCCGGCGCTAATTCAATCTGGAAAGCCCCATTTGAGCCATAACGAAGACCACGGATAATCGCTGATTTCTTACTTCCGGGTCCGTCTTTACCCAGATAAATTTCACTGACAGCCAGACTCGGATTGTATTCAAAACAGCCAATATCATAGCCAGCACCCATCGGCCGGGGATTACCTTCAAGGTCGTGGTGTATGCCCTCAGCTTCAAGTCCGATGCCCTGGTCAACCAGGGGGCTGATAGGCTGGGGATGATAGTCATCAGCCAGGGGATTCGCGAATCCCGCCTGCTGAAGGTCGCGACCAAACCAGTTACCCATGAGAATCACCTCAATAGACTGGCTGAGGCGAAAAACATATGCATCTTCGCCGGTGTGTTGGGTCTGGTCATTTTCATATTCGGTAAAGGCCCCCGGATCCACAATGACATTGTTCATGATGAAAACAGGAAACGTGACATCGTCAAGAATTCTGATTCCATCGCTCTTGGGCTGAATGATGGTGTTTTGGTATATGGCATAAAAGGTCGGAGAATCCCCGCTTTTATCTGCCACAAAGATTCCGTGTTCTTTTCTGGAAGGGTCATCCGGATAATACCTCATCCCAGGCCTGACTATCAGATTGTTATATACTCTGGACCCCCCCTTCCCAAAAAGAAGGATTCCGGTTCCGTAAGAATCCAGAATGATGTTTGAATGACACTCGGCCAGGCTGCCTCCACCTATGATGATTCCGCTCATTTGGGCATTTTCCATCAAATAGCTGCAATTTATCAGCAGGTTGTCATGGATATAACAATCCTTAACGGCTGAAGAGACCTGGATGCCATCAAGTCCGGTGTTTTCGATCCGGTTGTTGTGAACATAAACCCCCTCGAGCAAACTGGGCAGCAGCAATCCGCAACCGTTTACCTCCTGACCTTTGTAAAAGGAGCTTCCGACATAAATTGCCTCACCCGGAACATCATGGATGTAACAATGGTGTATCCTGGTATTTCGCTGTACAAAGTTGCCCCGGAGTGTTTCTGAATCGTTACAGTGAGGGTCGGTTTTTGCCATGATTCCGGCAAATCCGACCGCGGTGATTTCGACCCAGGCTATTTCCACATCCGAGGATTTGTTGTTGACGGCTATACCAACGCTGCCGGGGGCACTAACCCTCCTGATAAAAATCCCGTACTCATAACCCTCTCCGGGAATACCCAGTATCCTGATATGAGATGAGTAACGAAGGTCTATTCCATAATGGAATTCAGTATCCAGAATGGTTTGCCCGAGGCGATTGGCAATCACCAGCGGTTTTTGTTCTGTTCCTCTGAAATTCAGCAGTAGCAGGGGTCCCCGAACCCCTGCCTCAAGCCAAAGGGTATCCCCGGGGAGTACCGCACTCCAGGGAGCAAGACTTGCATCCACCACCTGCTGATCCAGCCGGATGAAATGCCTCTGACCGGCTGCCTGAAGGGACAACCCTACACAAAAACCAGCAAGAATCAAGAACCTCAGCATAAAGGCAAATCTAAGCCAAATCGTTCAGATACGGTTCAATCAACCGCCGGTTCAATCGGTTCGAGAAAGGTCAGGTTTCTGGAAAGCCTGTCAAATCCGGCTCTTTGGAGGGGGGAATTGCAAAAGCGTTCGTCAAATTGTTCACTTGTCATCAACAACAACCCTGCCGCATCAGAATCCGGCAGATAATCTCGCGGCTTCAGTCGTTCGATATTGGTAGTCATGGGTTCGCGGTTCCAGGGACAAACCTCCTGGCAGATGTCGCAGCCAAAAATCCAATCAGCCCATTTTCCCCTGAGATCTTTGGGCAGGTCTCCGGGATGTTCAATGGTCAGGTATGAAATACAGCGACTGGCATTGATCCTTTGTTGGCCAATAAGAGCGCCGGTGGGACAGGCATCAATACATCGGCTGCAGTTGCCGCAGTGGTTGTATGAGGCAGGCTGATCGGGGGCCAGCTCATGGTCGATGATGATCTCAGCAATGAAAAACCATGAACCCTCCTTGTTGTTGATGAGACAACCGTTCTTACCGATCCAGCCCAACCCTGCCCTTCTGGCCCACTCCCGTTCCATGACAGGGGCAGAATCGGTAAAAAAGCGCCCCTGGCACCCATCAAGACGCTCCCTGATAAAATGCAAGAGCCTTTTGCCCATCTGCCTGAGCACCTTGTGGTAATCCTCTCCCAGTGCGTAGCGGCTTATCCGGGGATTGCCGGCCGGGTGTGGTTTTAAAGGTGTATAATAG
>CAYGOU010000056.1:0-13272 GCA_964351455.1 uncultured Porphyromonadaceae bacterium | reverse complement strand
TCCCTATCCTGATGGTCTCATTATTGGGTTCATGCGATCCAGACCATAAACAAAAACCCAATTATCCAGTTAATCCTGAATCACTGACCCCCAATGCGTTCATCCAGCTGCCCCTGGGAAGTATAAAACCTGAAGGCTGGCTGAAGGACCAACTGGTGGCCCAAAAAGACGGACTGACCGGGCAACTGATGGATTTCTGGCCCGACCTGCTCACCTCTTCCTGGCGGGGCGGCGACGGAGAGGCATGGGAAAGGGGTCCCTATTATCTTGATGGCCTTGTTCCGTTGGCTTACCTGCTCGACGATGAAGAGCTGAAATCAAAGGTGGGAGTATGGATGGACTTCATCCTGAACTCACAGCAGGAAAACGGCTGGTTTGGTCCTCAAAAAAACAGCGACCGCTGGCCACTTGCAGTGGCACTTAAGGTTCTCAGGCAGTATTATGAGGGTAGCGGAGATGAAAGAGCCCTCGACGTTATTAAGGGATATTTCACTTACCTCGCCAGCCACGATCCCGATTGGCCCGACAAGGACTGGCGCGGGGTAAGGGCCATGGAAAATGCCGTAACAGGATACTGGTTGTTCCGTCAGACCGGCGACACCACCCTCCTTCGCGTAATTCGTTCAATACAGGAGAACAGTTACTCCTGGATTGACTATTTCGACACCTTTCCCTGGGATTCCCTGGCGGCCCGTGAAGGCAGGATTCCCATAATCTGGGATGCAGTGGGACTCACCGCACATGTGGTTAACGTGGCCATGGCTGTTAAGTATCCGGGAGTCTGGTCACAGCAATCTGCTGATCCGGAGCATCTTAACCGCTCCTTTGAGGCCATCCTGAAGCTCGATGAACATCACGGCCAGGTTGGCGGACGTTTTTCGGGCGATGAACACCTCTCAGGTCAGAACCCAACCCAGGGGACCGAAATGTGCGCCGTTGTCGAATATATGTTTTCACTCGAACACCTGATAGAGATCTCCGGTAAGGTTGAGCTGGCCGACCGGCTTGAAGTGCTGGCCTTCAACAGCCTGCCCGGCACCCAGTCGGCCGACGGATGGCTGCACCAGTATGACCAGCAGACAAACCAGGTTCTGGTCTCAGATGACCCCCGCAACTGGTCAAGCAACAGTTCTGAATCAAATGTTTTCGGTGTGGAACCCAACTTTGGATGTTGCACAGCCAACGGCCACCAGGGTTGGCCCAAATATGTCCAGTCCCTCTGGATGGCCTCCCCCGACGGCGGCCTGGCCGCAATCTCCTATGCCCCCTGCAGCATTGAAGCGCTGGCTGGCAATGAGATCCCCGTAAACATTACGGTCAACACCCTCTATCCCTTCGAGGAGAGCATCTCAATTCTGGTGAACCCTGAAAAACCGGCCACCTTCCCGCTCCACCTGAGGATACCGTTATGGTGTGAAACTCCCGCAATCCTGGTAAACGGACAGGATGCCGGCATCGACGCCAATCCGGGTGAATTTGCCCTGCTGAACAGGAAATGGAAGCCAGGGGATGAGATCACCATAACCCTACCAATGGATATAGAGCTGGAACAAAGGCACCGGAATGCCAGAGCCGTAAAAATGGGGCCCCTCTATTTCAGTCTCAGAATACCCGGAACCTTCTCTGAAATAACCCTGAATAAGAGTTATCGATATATGGGAGCCACCGACTGGAAAATCGAGCCGACAGCCCCCTGGAATTACGCACTGGTGGTGAATGAAGCCAATCCCAGCCAATCCTTCGAGCTGATCAGAAAGCCTGTGGGACGACTGCCTTTCGCCGATAGCGGAGAGCCTGTTTTTGATTCCGGATCCGGAAGCTTTATCCACTGGAATGACCCTGCTCCCCTGATCCTGAAAGCAAAGGGTGTATTGCTGCCCGGGTGGCAGATCCAGGATAATTCAGCCGGTCCGGTTCCATATTCCCCCGTTGCACTTGAAGAAAGTCCTGTCCCGGTTGAAATTGAACTCATCCCATACGCAAACGCAAAACTCCGGGTGAGCGAATTCCCTTTTGTAATACTGTAGAACCATGACGAGAATTCCATTTTGGATATTGGCAACTGCCTTTCTCATTGCTTTCACGGGTTGCAAACAACAGGCCTTTGATTTCAATGCCGGCAATCTGACCCTTTCAGTGGATGCCACCGGAAAAATTAGCAGATGGATGGATCAGAATTCGAAAACCAACCTTCTGGCCAAAGATCAGGAAGCGCCCCTTATCCAAATACGGAAATCAGGAAACTACTTAATGCCGGTAAGCTTTACCAAATCCGATCAGCGTGAATCTGCTTATCAGATTTCTTTCATCGACGGAACAAGTATTCTGCTTGGCATCGAATCGAAAGGAAGCGGAAAGAACAGCTATCTGAGGCTCGAACTGCTGTCGATTGAGCCCGATTCGATCGATCTGGTCGTTTGGGGCCCCTACCCATTAACAGTCGGCGAAACCGTTGGCGAAACCGTAGGGGTGGTCAGAAACAGCATGATCGCAGCCGGAATCCAGTCGCTCAACCTTAAAACCCTGGGAGGTTTTCCAAGCCAGGAGAACGACATCGAACCTTCATACGACATCTTTGAATCCGGCAGTCTGATCGATGTGGCCGATTCAGTCAAGGTTTTTTACAGGGGACAGACTGCCAAGAAGGAGCCGTTTGGTTCAGTTCTGCAGGCCTATTGCCGCGACCGGAGCCAGGAACGTACCATTTCGAACTGGGGACACGATTATTATGTGGCACCGGCCTTCGAGGATGGAGGGGTCATCGGATCATCCATTTCGCTCTTCTCCTGCAGTCCTGACCAGGTGCTCCACACCATTTCAGAAATTGAGATTCTTGAAAACCTTCCCCACCCAAAAATCAACGGCAAATGGTCAAAAACCGATCCCGCAGCCACCGCGGCTTACATCATTACCAGCTTTGGAGTCTCTGACTTTGAAGATGCCCTTGAGCTAACCCAAAAGGCCGGGCTCCGTTACCTTTATCATGATGGACCATTTGAGAACTGGGGCACCTTTGATCTCAACCCCAGGCAGTTTCCTGAAAACTGGGAAACCATGAAACTCATGGTTCAACGGGCGGCAGAAGAGAATATCATTTTGGGGGTGCATACCCTGTCAAATTTCATCACCCCCAATGACCCGCTGGTTACCCCTATTCCCAATCAGGGACTGGCCAGGGTGGGAAATGCCAGGCTGATGAAACCGCTGTCCCCCCAGGATAAGGAGATCTTCATTGATGATCCCCGGTTTTTTAACCAGATGCAGAACAACACCCTGCATGCCGCTGTGATCGGGAACGAAATCATTCGCTATACCTCGGTTTCCGATCAGGAACCATATGTCCTGCTGAACTGTGAAAGGGGTGCCTTCGGAACCATGAAATCAAGCCACGATGAAGGCGCAGTCATCGGCAAGCTGATGGATCATCCCTACAGGGTCTTCCTCACCGACAACCAGCTCTCGATGGAGATGTCAGACCGGCTAGCACAATTCTTCAACTTTACAGGCTGCGGCCAGATCTCATTCGACGGATTGGAAGGAAACTGGTCAACCGGCATGGGACAATACGGTCGGCAACGCTTCACACAGAACTGGTATGACAAGCTCAATCCGGAACTGAAAGGCAAGGTGGTCACCGATGCCAGCAATCCGGGCCATTTCTTCTGGCACATGTTTACCCGAATGAACTGGGGTGAACCCTGGTATGCCGGGTTTCGCGAAAGTCAGACTCAGTATCGCCTGCTGAATCAGCTCTATTTTCAGCGAAATTACATTCCTGCCATGCTGGGATGGTTCAAAATGACCCCTGAAACCAGTATAGAAGATATTGAATGGCTCCTGGCACGATCGGCGGGATTTGATGCCGGATATGCCATGGTAACCCATCCCTCAACCGTCGGTGCCAACGGCTTTGGAAACAAACTGCTGGATCTGATCCGGCTGTGGGAGTCGGCCAGAATGGCCCGCGCCTTCTCTGAGGATATCCGGAAAGAACTTCAGGATATCAAAAGGGAGTTCCATCTTGAAGCCAACGGTCCCGGCTCCTGGACGCTGTATCCATATGAATTGTGGAGGGCAGCGTTTACCAAAACCATCCTGCAGCCCGGACAGCCCAATCTGCTCTCCCTGCAGATTGAGAACCCCAATCCCGACCAGCCTGTTCAGTTTCTGATGACGGCTACCGGAGAAGGAGATGCCTCCGCCTTTTTTATTACCATCGATGGAGCTAGGGATACCTTTATCCCGGTTGTCCTTCCCGGGAGGCATCACCTCAAATATACCGGGGGGAGCTATGTGGATCATTACACGCCCGACTGGAAACTGGTCGAGCGCTTTCAGGTGATCCAGGATGAGCTGACGCTGACCCAGGGCAGCCGGAAAATAGAATTTCAGTGCAGCTTCTCCGGTGTCGGGGAGCAGTCGGTGAAAATTGAAATGAAAACAGCCGGACTCGGCATCACACTACCGGTGAACTGATAATGACGCCTGAACAGTTTCAGTACTTACTTGACCTGATTCAGGGAAGGGGGCCAGGCCGGCGCCCGGCCTTCATCATCGACTCACCCTGGCTTCCCAATTGGGCCGGCATCCGGATCATTGATTATTTCACCAGCGAGAACCTCTGGTTCGAGGCGCATATTAAAGCTGCGCGAACCTTTCCGGATGCCCTCTTTCTCCCGGGTTTCTGGTCAGAATTCGGAATGTGTACCGAACCGTCGGCCTTCGGTGCAAGGTGTTCATTCCCCGAGAATGAATTCCCCCATGCCCACCCGGTGATTGCTGACCCATCAGACATTGACCGTTTAACATGTCCCAATCCGGCAACCGACGGACTGCTGCCATTTATGCTGCAGCGGTTGCTGCATCAGCGAAGCCGGATAGAGCACGCCGGTTACTGCATACCCTTTTCGGTATCCAGGGGCCCGCTTAATGTGGCCTCCTACCTGATGGGCACCACGCAGTTTCTTACTGCAATGATGATGGAGCCCGAAAAAACGCATCAACTTCTGCGCATCATCACCGATTTCCTGATAGGCTGGCACCACTTGCAGAAAAAAAGCATCGATTCGATTGATGGTATTTTTCTGCTCGACGATCTGATTGGATTCATGAGCAGGGATCAATTTGAGGAGTTTGGTCTGCCCTGTTTCAAAGAACTTTTTTCTGGCAGCCACTCCATCAAGTTCCTTCACAACGATGCCCCCTGCAGCGAATCCGCTCCGCTCCTCGAAGAAATGGGGGTTAACCTCTTCAACATGGGCACCGACGTGACCCTGCCTGAACTGAGGCAACTTTGCGGTCCCGGTGTCACCCTGATGGGAAATCTCCCACCCAGGGATGTTCTGGCGGCAGCCTCTCCCGATGATATCCTGCAAGCCACCCTGGATATGCTGAATGGAGTTGCCACAGGTGACCGGTTCTTACCATCCTGTGGGGGAGGAATGCCTCCCGAAACTCCGGAATCCAACATCCAGGCCTTTATAAAGGCCGTACTGGAGACAGAAAAGGCAGTGTGATTTGCTAGAATCAATAATCCAAAAAAAACCAAAACCCTATGTGGAGTTGTCCGGAATGCGGTAGAAAGTTTGCCCGGAACCGGCAGAGCCATTCGTGCATCCAATATAACCTGGATACCCAGTTTCAAGGCAAGGAGCCCATAACCAGGGAACTCTTTGACATACTGGTTGATAACTGCAAAAAGTTGGGTGAAATTGAGGTCTACCCCGGCAAGTATTACATCACTTTGAGGAGATTGTCTACCTTTGTATCCGTTATGGCAGAGAAGAACCATTTAACCATCACCTTTCTAAGCGGCAGGCCCGTTGAGGAGTTTCCGGTCTATCAGAATTACCAGTATTCTTCACACCGCTGGGCCAATTTGCTCAAGGTTGAATCCGCAGAAGAACTTGACAACCAACTGTTTTGCTGGCTAAAGGAGGCCTATGAAATTGCTATATGAAAAAACTGTTACCCACAATCGTCGTTGCTGTTCTGATCATCTTATTGTTTTTTGTAATCTTCTTCCGCTTGCGGGATCGTAAAGTTGAACCGATCCCAACCGAAATGCCCATGCATGAAATGGTAATGCCCGGAATGATGGAGCATGGAGGTGCCGGCAATACTTTTCTGCCCGACCTTAGAATCGACCCCGTTGACGGTGGTGTAACAATCGGGGATTTGTATCAAAATGCAGCAGATTATCAAGGCAAGGAGATCCTCGTAAAGGGACAGATAACCAAGGTTGTAAGAGCCGTGATGGGCAAAAACTGGGTGCATATGCAGGACGGCAGTCAGAGCGACGGAAAGTTTGACCTTACCATCACCACCCAGGATTCTGTTGCCGTTGGGGATGTAGCCCTCTTTAAGGGTATTTTGGCAACCGACAAGGACTTTGGCACAGGCTTCTTTTACGAGATCATCCTTGAAGAGGCCGCCCTCCAAAACCAGTAAACACCACTTTTGCCCTCTGCCCTTTGCCTTCTGCCTTCTAATAGGTCGTAGTCACCCGTTCATTGACCACCAGTAGAAAGTTGCCCTTTCCTATGTGCTCTTCAAGGGGTTTGTTGACATCCTCCTGGGTGACGGTTGAGATAACGAGGATTTTGGCCTCAGGAAACTGTCGCTTAAGATACCAGACAATGCCCTCATGCCGGTCTGAGTGGTATGATCCGTTGTAGTGAATAAATACCTTTCCCTGCTGCCAGTTTTGACCGATGAAATGAGCCATCGTGGCATCCTTGATTGCCTGGGCCTTGGGCAGGTTTTCATTCGCATGCCCCGACATTCCCCCCATTTTCATCATATTCTTGTAGCAGGGTACTTCGGGATCATACTCGATCGGGAGCGGTGGCAACCAGTGAAGAGCAACCGGCGACAAAGCCTCCAGGCCTTCAAGTCCCCTGGAAGCAACCATGCTTGCATAGCGCCTCGGAACGTTCGTGGCTATGAAGGGAAGTCCTTTTTCCCTGGCCAGTAAAACAAGCGGTTTATAATCGGTTTTATAATTGGGCCACAGCCGGCACTCGGCTTCGAAACGACCCTCTGAAATAAGTCCCTGAAGGTATTCATCCAGAATCACCTGATTGTCAGACTCAAACATCTCCGCCCCCAAAACCAGCCGATCGCCGGCCTCCTCATGAAGGTATCTTGTCACTTCGAGCTGAAGCCAGTGTGCAATGGCATTGTTGTGAAGTTCACCAAAGAAGATGAAGTCAGCCGACTTAAGTTCCTTTACCATTTGCTGGTATTTAACCCGGTCACCCACCCCGTCAAAAATACGGTAGGCCGGAAGTTCCTGTGCATTCAAATGCAGTGCAGCAGAAATAAGCGTCATCATCAAAGCAATTCTTTTCATTTCACCATTTTTGTACATGAACAAACCTCGGTAAATAAAGTTGAACTTTGACAGCTGGCCTTCAAAAAAGCAATAATTTTGAAAAAGAGCATCCCTAAAAACCAGTCAAAATGTTTCGAACCCTTTTTTTTTCAGCCATCCTGATCCTTCTCTCCTGCTGCTCCAGAACTACGCTGCCTGAAGCTGGAGCATGGAGAGCCGTAATGACTCCGGATTCTCTTCAACCAGCGCTCGAAATTCCGTTTAATATGGATATTCTCCACCTCGCCGACGGATCCGTCAACGCACTCATCCGAAATGCGGGAGAGGAGATTCTTGTAACTGAAATCACAGTCTCGGGGGATTCCCTTGTGATGATGCTTCCCTACTTCGAGGGCAGTATCGGGGCACGTTATTCGCCGAAACTGATGACCGGGGTTTATACCCACCGCGCCGGGGGAAGATCCTGGTCGATTCCGTTTGAAGCGCATCACGGCATCACCGACCGATTTCCTGAACTCAGCGAACCGGCCAATGGCAATCTCGAGGGAAGATGGGAACTCACCATGAATCCCGGCGGCAATAACCCCGATCGGCAAATAGCCGAATTCAGGCAGACAGGAAACCTCCTTACGGGAACGATCCTGACCGTTACCGGCGATTATCGCTTCCTGGAGGGAAAAATCTCGGGAAATCAGGTGAAGCTCTCAGCCTTTGACGGAGCACACGCCCTGGTCATCTCAGCCAGCTTGTCAAACGAGGGAACGCTTGAAAATGGCATCCTCTGCGGGGGTCCAAGCTGGAAAACCACCTGGAGAGCGGTGCGCAACGATACCATCACCTTGCCCGATCCGACTACCCTGACTTTTCTTAAACCAGGCTATGAAAAACTGGATTTTGCCTTTCCGGATACCGAGGGAAACACCATCAGTCTGGGTGATGAGCAGTTCAAAGGTTCGCCCATGATCGTTCAGATCATCGGCAGCTGGTGTCCGAACTGTATGGACGAAACCCGGTTCCTGGCGGAGATGCACCGCGAATACCGGGATCATGGACTTAAGATCGTGGCACTTTGCTACGAATCGGGTGACCAGGCAGCATCAATCAGGGCCATGAAGCGATTTAAAACCGATCTTGGAGCGGAGTATCCCTTCCTTTACGCCGGTGAATCCAATAAAAAGAAGGCCTCTGAAACGCTTCCCATGCTTAACCGGATCCTCTCATACCCAACCGCTATTTACCTCGACCGTAACCATGACATCGTAAAAATCTTTACCGGGTTCAGCGGTCCCGGCACAGGTGACCATTACCTGAAGCTGACCGGCGATATGCGCAGGCTCATTGAAGAGATACTGACACAACCCGTAGAATAGGAATAATACCATCACCATGAAAAGAACCATTTCCCTGCTAATGATTGCGCTTGCCCTGATCACCGCCCTGAGTTCCACCAGGGCACAGGATGGAGCGTTCATGTCAAAACCGCTGCAGGTGACGCTGTTCGGTCCGATTGGAACCAATGGCACCGAAAGCGCAAATTGCATCAACAACCTGAGCTGGAACATCCTCTGGGGGTTAAACGCAGGGGTAAAAGGACTGGAGTTCGGAGGCATAGGCAACAGCATCAGTGGCCAGGTCAGGGGGGCCCAAATTGCCGGTATCTTCAATCATGTTGGCGGAGATGTGTTTGGATTTCAGGCATCAGGACTCGTGAATTTCGTGAAAGGAAACTTCCTTGGTGTTCAGATCGCAGAATTCGGCAACCTGAATCGTGGAGACCTGACCGGGATCCAGATCGCGGGATTTCTCAATCAGGCCAGAGACGTCAGGTTCTTGCAGACTGCGGGTTTCATGAACCATGCACGTGACCTGAAAGGAATACAAATGGCCGGATTTCTGAACCATGCCGATGATTTTACCGGTATTCAGACGGGAGGTTTCATGAATACCGGGGGTAAGGCTCTGGGGCTGCAATTGTCAGGATTCATGAACATTTGCGACGACATACTCGGACTTCAGGGCTCGGGTTTCATGAACATTGCAGAAGAATCCTCAGGACTCCAGGCCGGCGGGTTCATGAATGTCACGAATGAGCTCAAAGGAGCCCAGGTTGCAGGATTCATGAACGTAGCGGGTGAAGTTAAAGGCCTTCAACTCTCAGGATTTCTGAATGTGGCATCCGAGCTGAAAGGGGTGCAGCTGGGTGTGTTGAACGTCTGCGATACCGTTTCTGGCGGAGTGCCGATCGGCCTTCTCAACATCGTGAAAAAAGGAGCCTACAAATCATGGGAATTTGGCGTTTCTGAATGCTGGACCGGCCAGTTTTCATACCGCCTTGGAATCGACCGGCTCTATTCGCTCTTCTCGGCAGCATCTCAGTTTCATCAGGGAGAATTCTACTGGGGATTCGGTTTCGGCCTGGGATCAAGGCTGAACATTTCGGATTACCTCAGTGGATCGCTGGAAGCTGTCGCCTATAATGTAAAGGAGAGCACGATGGTCGTTCGGGACATCGATCTCCTGACCACCGTCCGGCTTACCCTGGAGGGGTCAATCGGTGGAGGTATCTCGTGGTTTGCGGGGCCTACCTTCAATTTACTGCTGGCGGCATACCAATATCCCGATGATGAAACCATTTTCGATCATTTTGCTCCCTGGACCACCTCAGATGTCACCAGTGGCATCAGCCGGACCAAAACCTGGCCGGGACTTACCGCCGGGATCCGTTTTTAAACAGCTCCACTGCATGATTTATACCTATTATCAATGGAACAAGTAAGCAGTAATTCACGAAAGAAAATCAGGATCCTGATGTACCTGATTCTGGCAGGCATCCTGATCTGGACCTTCTATCAGAACAGCCGACCTCAAAGAGAGGCGGGAGAACTTGAATTCAGGATGATCACAGGAGTAGAGAACGGATTGTTCCAGATCATCATGATTGAAACCATCGACCGTTTCACCATTCCGGATTCGTCGTTCCGCCATCTTTTCACAGAAAATACGGCAGAGATCGTTTCACGTCAAGAGCATATGCAGCTGATGGATAAATATGATGACCTTCAGTTCAGGGCAGGCTTTCACCTCAGGGGAAGCATGCAAAAAGCTGTCTACCGTCTTTCGCGCGAACAGTTCAACGCCCTGAGTTTTGTGAAGGTCATCGACCTCGAAATTGACCGCAGGGTCAGAGACTCAATCTCGTTTCTCAGATGATTTTCAGAAATAGAGATACCGCTTGATCTTTTTGGTGGCCGTTTTTTCGAAGGGGGTTGGCTGCACCATGACCATTTGCACCTTTGAGAAACGATTGACCCGCTCGTTAACAAAAGCCTCGAGCTCTTTTTTCAACTCTTCAATCTTTGCCTCGATATGCGTGCGGGCTTCATCCTTGAGATGACCAAACTGACTCTCCAGCTCCTCTATGTTAAAATGCACCAGGGCGATCAGTTTGCCTGTGCGCTGAACAACCACCGATTCCATAACATACTGGAACCGATTGATCACCGATTCGATTTCTTCGGGATAAATGTTCTCGCCAGAAGGACCGATGATAACATTCTTTAGCCTGCCCAGGATATATAGAAATCCATCCTGGTCATATTTACCCAGATCACCGGTACGGAACCAGCTATCTGTAGTCATTACCTGTCGGGTGATCTCCGGTTCATCGTAGTATCCCTGCATCACATTTTTGCCACGCGCCCAAATCTCTCCGATCCCACTCTCAGGATCTGGCTTATCAATGATGATTTCGACACCATCTACCGGTTTACCGGCAGAGCGGTAGCGAATCCCTCTTGGATTGGCTCCGCTGATCAGGGGAGCGGTTTCAGTCAACCCATAACCGATGGCATAAGGAAACTTTGCCTCGATGAGAAACTTCTCGGTAGCTTGCTCAAGCCTTGCCCCGCCAATTCCAAAGAAAACAAGCCGTCCCCCAAAGGTTTCCATCAGTTTCTTGCCAGCCAGTCTGTGGAACAGGCGCCGAAAAGGAGGAAAGCCGTACAATGCCTTCAAAACCCGTGACCGGTTTACCTTGCCCAGCACCTGAGTCTTGAATATCTTCTCGATCACCAGCGGTACGCTGAGAATATGGGTCGGTCTGACCTTTTTAAGGGCAGGAACAAGTACCGCTGCCGTTGGGGGTTTCTCAAGGTAATATACTGAAGCCCCATAGGAATAGGGCAGCAGGCACCCAACCGTATTCTCCAGGGTATGAGAGAGTGGAAGTATAGAAAGCATCGAATGTCCAAGTCCGACCTGTTC
The DNA here is from genome assembly GCA_964351455.1 of uncultured Porphyromonadaceae bacterium. Classification (GTDB taxonomy): domain Bacteria; phylum Bacteroidota; class Bacteroidia; order Bacteroidales; family UBA12481; genus JAGHDB01. Next base: position 1,673 of record CAYGOU010000056.1, on the reverse strand, counting down.
AAGCGAATGGCACTGTCTGACATTCTCAACCAGATTTCCGTTGGTGAGCATGACCCCTTTGCTGAATCCGGTTGTACCCGAAGTGTATATGAGTGAGGCCAGATCATCCTGAGTGATCGGTATCTCAAATGGATCAAAGGATCCATGCGGCTGGTAAGAAATCCATTCTTCATTCCCGCTGTCAACACTTTGCAGATCCAGGGTGGCAAAGTCATCAAGCCTGAACACATGGTCTAATTTAGCGAAAGCATTCTGCTTAAACCGATCATACTGCTTTCCCGCAATAAAGATTGACCTAGCTTTTCCATGATCCAGGATGTGTAAGATCTCGTCCTCATGAAAATCAGGTAAAATCGGCAGGGCAACGACTCCGGTCGACAGAAGTGAAAAATAGGTTATCACCCAATTGGGCGAGTTATTTCCCAGCAACGCCACCCGGTCGCCCTTCTTATATCCCTGCTGAACCATCCAGAATGAAAGCTGCTCAATCTTCACTTTGAGCTCGCCGTAGGACAGCATCTCACCATCTACAAATCCACATGCCGGCACCTCCGAATGATCCCGCATGGTTCTCCAGATCAAATCCCTAAGTACCCAATCAGACCAATCTCCCGTTTTCATCTTATTCAAATTTTTTACAAAGTTATAACTATAAATCCACTCCCGTCAATTTATGATACGCATTTATGAGTTGATGATACCGGATCAACAATTCATGCTGCTCTACAACCTGCTGATACCTTGACTTTTATGATTTCGTTATTATCTTTATTAGCGGAAAGACAAGGGTAATTTGGTTGGCCTGTCGTGAGAGATCAGCGTTCATTGAAGGAGATGTAAGGTTTTGGCTGAACCTGAATCGTATAAAAAAACGGGAGGGGGACTCCGTTAAACGAATTCACTCATTTCCTCCATCACGAACTTCTCTCCGGCAGGTCAACCTTTCTTTCAAAGGGCATCACTTTCTTCCATATTATCCTCCCAATGTTCAAAAAGGCCGAATCCAAAAGATGAGGCCTTTTTCTTTTCACTCAGATCTTCTCAGCGATGCCGGGCAGCCAGCACCCTCACCACATCCCGAAGCTGGTAATCCTTGTGAGCCAGCAACACCATCATGTGATACAATAGGTCGGCCGCCTCATTTAAAAACGCCTCATCATCCTCCTTCATAGCTTCCAGAATCCACTCAACCGCCTCCTCACCAACCTTCTGTGCCGTTTTTGAGATTCCTGAATTAAAAAGCTTAGTGGTATATGAGCCTTCAGGAAGAAGCCTCTTGCGCTCATGGATCAGGTTTTCGAGGAACTCAAGAAACGCAAGATGGGTCTCGTTGATTTCATTGAAACAGGTATCCGGACCGTCATGACACACCGGGCCGTCGGGATGCGCCAGGATCAGCAGGGTATCCCGGTCGCAGTCGACCATGATCTTTTTGACGTGCATGCTGTTGCCGCTGGTCTCCCCCTTGGTCCAGAGGGTCTGCCTTGACCGGCTGTAAAAGGTCACCAATCCTGTTTCACGGGTAATCTTGAGTGCGTCTTCATTCATATAGCCCAGCATCAACACTTTGCGACTTTGATCATCCTGAACAATGACAGGAATAAGTCCTTCGCTCTTTTTAAAATCCAGTTTTTCCATTACTTGTTGGTTATCTCTGTTCATACTATTCTGAC
>CAYGOU010000055.1:2315-13383 GCA_964351455.1 uncultured Porphyromonadaceae bacterium | reverse complement strand
TTCACTGGGATGGATCTTTCTGATCATGGTGTTTTACAGCCTTCCGGCCATCTCGCTTTTTGCGCCGGTTTTTGCGCCGGAATGGATAAAATACATTCCATCATACTACCTGCTCTTTGGTCTCCAGGAGGCCATGTTTCCTGATGGTTACAGCAATGTGTACCCCATCTCGGTGGCCGTTCTGGTTTCACTGGCGGCTTTGTTCACTCCGTTGTCAAGCTGGATATTCAACAAGCAGATCAGAAAGGAGGCCTGAAATGAGACAGTTGATCCAAATGTTTCTCATCGATGTCAGAATGGCCATGAAGCACTACATGGGATCCTATATGCTGGTCGTTCCACTGTTGATTCTGCTGGTTCTGCGGTTTTTCATTCCCACCATGGAGAGCACTTCGGTAACCATCGCCGTCGTGAACGAAGGTCCGAATGCTGTCGACCAGAAACTCATTGCCGAGCTTGACCGGTATGCCAGGGTTAAAACCTATCCGACCATAGAGGAGATGGAAAGAAAAATGCGCGGAACGGGTGAGGTTGAGGGGCTTTACAGGGATCCTGACAGGGGAGTTTATGTGTCAGTGATAGAGAGGGCCACGGTAATTGATGGGTCCTTTTCGCTGGCCTCTCAGGTGATCAGGCAGTACAGGCTTAAAAGCGATTTCCCGGATATCGAAAACACCCTCGACTTCTCCTGGAGGGTGCCGGAGGAGCTCTCAGACCGCTCACCCACCTCGCCGGTGGCAACCATGGGAGGATCCATCTTTTTTGTGTTTATGATCATCATCTCGGGATTTCTGATAGGACTTGGAGTGGTTGACGACAAAGAAAACGGCACCGACCGGGCCCTGCTGGTATCGCCGGTAACGAAAGCGGATTATTTTATCGGAAAGAGCATCTACCCCCTCTTAACCATTGCCCTCTATGCCATCATCAGCCTGCTGGTGCTGGGCCTCATGCACGTAAATATTCTCCAGGTTTACGTCATGGTATTGGTATCATTCAGCGTCACCCTGCTTTTCGGTTTGTTGCTGGGGGCTCTGGCCGGAAATGAAAATGAGGCCATCGGTATTGGCAAACTGTTGTCATGGGTGGTGATGCTGGCCATCCTTGGAGGCACCCTGCTGCCCGAGAATTGGCAATGGGCAGTCTGGTGGGCTCCCTTCTACTGGATTTATAACATCATGGACGGGGTTTTGACCGAGAGTGTAACATGGAGTGAAATTGCCTGGAAGTCAGCAATAACCATTGCTCTTACAGGATTATTATTCCTGCTTTTCAGAAAAAGAATCATAAGAGGATTATCTTAATCAACGAAAATCATTAGACAATGCTTGTACTTGCAATCCTTTTAATCGTTTATTCGGCAGTGGTATTCTGGATTCTGGTCTACCGGCCGGCAAAAGTTTGGAAGATGGGGAAGATCCAGGGTTTTATCAAAATCCTGGGGGAATGGGGCACCCGGGTGCTTTTTATTCTTGTTGCGCTCATAAGCCTTGTCCTCGGGATCATATTCCTGATCAAGTCGTTGAAGTAACATGACCCGATGCTCCGGGGTCAGATTCTGAGCAACCTGCAAAATTAAACCTACCATGAAGAAGCTATTCCCCTTCCTTTTCATCCTGCTGCTGGGCGCATGTCAGGAGAAGCGTCCTGATACCAACTTTGCCAGCATCGATCCTGAGGATTCTCCGGAGGTGATCATCCGGAAGGCGGCCAACCTGGCTCCTTCGGCACGGCAGCTGGCCTGGCAGGATCTGGAGTACACCGCATTTGTCCATTTTGGCATGAATACCTTTACCAACCGCGAATGGGGCGAGGGAACCGAAGATCCTGCCTGGTTCAACCCCACGGCCCTGGATGCGAGGCAGTGGGCATCGGTCATGAAGGATGCCGGCATGCAGATGGTCATCGCCACCGCCAAGCACCACGATGGCTTTTGCCTCTGGCCTTCAGCATATACCGAACATTCGGTGAAAAGTTCACTGTGGAAGAATGGTAAGGGCGATGTGGTGGGAGATCTGGCCGAAGCCTGCCGTGAATTCGGTCTGAAATTCGGGGTTTACCTTTCGCCATGGGACCGGCATGAGCCCACCTACGGAAGCGATGCTTACAACGACCACTTTGTCAATCAGCTGACCGAATTGCTCACCCAATACGGTGTAGTGGATGAAGTTTGGTTCGATGGAGCCTGCGGGGAGGGCCCCAACGGGAAACGGCAGGTTTATGACTGGGTCAGGTATTACGAAACGATCCGTAAACTTCAGCCTCAGGCGGTGATCGCGGTTATGGGTCCCGATGTGCGCTGGGTCGGAACCGAATCGGGATACGGAAGGGTGATGGAATGGTCGGTGGTTCCTTATGAAGCCATGGAAACCGGAGCCATCGCCGCAAACTCACAGCTGGCCCCCACCGATGGGGTGTTTGTACCCACCGGCGACATGATGGCAAAGGACCTGGGCAGTCGATCAAAGATTCTGAAAGCCAAAGCACTGGTATGGTTCCCTTCGGAGGTGGATGTCTCCATCCGTCCCGGTTGGTTCTACCACCCAAGCCAGGATGACCAGGTCAAGAGTCCCGAGAAATTGCTGGATATCTGGTTCAGTTCCGTTGGCAGAAACTCCCTGCTTCTGTTAAACATTCCTCCCGATACCCGGGGATTGATCCACGAGAATGATGTGCGGGCCCTTCTTGAATTCAGGAGGGTGAGAGATGAGATTTTCGGAGAGAACCTGGCCGCCGATGCGCAGGTCAGGGCCACTTCGGCGACACTCGGACTGCATCCCCACAATGTTGTGGTGCCGGGAAGGAAAAAATTCTGGATGCCGCGAAAAGGAGTGCTTGAAGCCGACCTGGAGTTCGACCTTGGGGCAGAGCAAACTTTTGATTGCCTCACCTTACAGGAAAACGTCGAATATGGCCAGCGGGTTGAACAGTTTTCGATTGAAATCTGGCGCAACGACCGCTGGCGCGAGGTGACCCGCAGCACCACCATCGGATACAAGCGGATACTCAGGTTCTCACCGCAGACCACCAGCAAAGTGAGGTTCCGGATTCTGCAGAGCCGTGCCACCCCGGCGATCAGTTTCTTTGCCCTGCACAAGCGACAACCTGAAGTGGATATTACGCCCGGATCCGGCGCCTTCAGCGATTCAGTCAGCATCACCCTCTCTTCTGACATTGACACCAACAGTATTTTTTACACCCTGGATGGAACAGAGCCCGGGGAGCTCAGCCTGAAATATGTTAAACCTCTTACCATTACCCAATCTGCAGTTCTCAAAACTGTTGCCTACGATTCAAGAGGGGTCAGGGGATTTGAAAGAGAGGGAAACTTCACCCGGGCGAACTTCAGCATTCTGTACGGCAAGCCGGCCAGTGTGAAATATCCCGGTAAAGATCAGCTTACCCTCTTTGATGGCCGAAAGGGGACCACCGATTTTGCCTCCGGAGAATGGCTGGGCTGGGAGGGAGATGACATGGTTGTGACGGTTGATTACCGCGAAGCCAAACCATTTAAGAGGATCACCGCCAGCTTTTTGAATGAGCCGGGCAGCTGGATCTTTCTTCCGAGGGAAGTCAAGATTGAAATCTCGCAGGATGGACGAAACTTCCAGACCGTTTGGGCGAAGGCCAACCCCCATGCCTGGGATGCCTTTAGCGGCTCAAGAATGGAGTTTCAGACCGATGTCAAAAGCAGTGCCCGTTTCATCAGGGTTACCGCAAAGTCTGTGGGCATCTGTCCTAAAGGCCATGCGGGAGAAGGCGGAAAGGCCTGGCTCTTCTGCGATGAGATTGCGGTGGAATGAGGAGTGAAGAGTGACAAGTGACGAGTGACGAGTGACGAGTGACCTGGTGGCTATCAAAAGATTTTCTCGGCCAGCTTCGGACCGAAGATCAGGATGCCCACCACCACCGCAATGAATGCAGTGGCCAGCACCGTACCGGCAGCAAGATCCTTGATCCTCCCCACCATGGGATGATGTTCGGGGTGCAACATGTCAAGCAGCTTTTCGAACGCGGTATTGATCATCTCGGCCATGAAAACCAGGGCGATCGCAAGAATCGAAAAGCACCATTCCGTGATGCTGATCTCCAGCCAGAATCCGCAAAAAACAACGACCACAGCGGCCAGAAGGTGAATCCAGCTGTTATGCTGGGTTCTGAACATGAAGGCCAAACCGCGGAACGCATATCGAAAACTCAGAATACGTCTTCTAACGGAGAATTTATAGGGACCTGTCATAGAAACCTGGTTTTTTCAAAGGTAGCGTTTCTTAAATTTGAATGCACATCCAAAAACATAACCGATGAGACTCATTACCCTTGCCCTGATTGTATCCCTTTTTGCTTCGTGCACTGAGAAATCACCCGAACAGGGTCCGGAGAATCGCCATAACCTGATTTTCGACCATCTGGCCCTCACCTGGGATGAGGCGATTCCGCTTGGCAACGGAGAGATGGGCCTCCTCATCTGGAATCGCGATGGAAAACTGCGCTTCAGCCTTGACCGTGCCGACTTGTGGGACCTCCGTCCTGTTCCCCAGCTTCATACCGACGAGTTCAGTTTCGCATGGGTTTATGAGCGTTGGGCCATGGATGAGTATGACCAGGTGCAGCGACTTTTCGATCATGAGGCATACAGCCAGAGCATTGCTCCCTCAAAGATCCCGGGAGCAGCCCTGGAGTTCAGTTTCAACGGAGTTGCCGATATCCTCTCTGCCGAACTGGATTTGCGATCGGCCACTGCCTATGTTGCCTGGGAAAACGGAACGCGCCTTGAAAGTTTTATCACCGCCGACCGGTCGCGCGGCTGGTTTCGCTTCACGGAGCTCTCTGAGGCCCCTGAAATCATGCTGGTCCCACCGGCCTACCAAAAGGTGGACTCGGGTGAGGTGGTCAACGAACTTGAAGGTCAGGAACTAACCAGACTGGGTTATGCTCCGGGTACACTTGAAGAGTCAGCCGGAATGATCAAGTGGCACCAACCGGGCTGGGGGGATTTCCACTACGATGTTGCGGTCAGATACAGAAGGGTTGGTGATGAATTGACAGGCACCTGGTCGGTGACATCATCAATCGCCGAAGCCAGGGGTATCCCTGTGGCGCATGCGCTGGTTCAGGATGGCTATTACCGGAAAGATCGTAAATCGCATCTCGAATGGTGGCGAGGCTTCTGGTCGAAGTCCTCCATTCGCATTCCCGATCCCCTGCTCGAAAAGCAATGGTTTCTTGAACAGTACAAATTCGGATCTGCAGCACGGCCAAATACTCCCCCCATAGCCCTGCAGGCGGTGTGGACCGCCGATCACGGGCGGATGCCCCCCTGGAAAGGGGATTTTCATCACGACCTCAACACCCAGCTTAGCTATTGGCCGGCTTACAGCGCAAACCACCTTGACCTTGAAGTGGGTTTTCTGAACTGGCTCTGGGAGATCAAACCGGTGGCCGAGCAGTATACCATGAAGTTTTTTGGGGTTGAAGGCCTCAACGTTCCCGGGGTGACCACCCTGACCGGCGAGCCCATGGGTGGCTGGGTGCAATACTCCTGCGGTCCTACTGTCTCTGCCTGGCTCGGGCACCATTTCTACCTGCACTGGAGATATAGCCTCGACCGGCAATTTCTCGAAGAGAGAGCCTATCCCTGGATTTCGGAAACCGCCCGGTTCATCGAAAATTTTTCAGTAACAGGTCCTGATGGAACGCGAAAGTTCCCTCTGGGCTCTTCTCCCGAAGTGTTCGACAACAGCCGCAGGGCCTGGTTCAGCGAAACGACCAACTTCGATCTCTCCCTGGTTCGGTTTACCTTTGGCAAGGCTGCCGAGCTCGCTGCCGAGCTTGGCCTGCAGGATGAGGCTGATCACTGGAGGCGGATGCTCGAACTGTGGCCAGCCTATTCAATTGATTCAACCGGATTCAACTTCGCTCCCGGAGTTCCTTACCACGACAGCCACCGGCATTTTTCGCACCTGATGGCCTGGCACCCGCTGGGTGAGATCGACTGGTCAAACGGAGAGGCAGACCGGGAGGTGATCATCAGAACCCTTGAGTCGCTTGAACATTTCGGGCCTGCCTGGTGGGTGGGTTACTCATACAGCTGGCTCGGAAATCTCTATGCCAGGGCCTTCATGGGCGACAAGGCGGCAGCGGCTCTTCGGGATTTCGCTACCGCTTTTTGCCTGCCAAACAGCTTTCATGTCAACGGCGATCAGACACGCTCCGGGAAATCCAATTTCACCTACCGTCCATTCACGCTCGAAGGGAACTTCGCCTTTGCTTCAGGTATCCAGGAGATGCTGCTACAGTCGCATACAGGGGTGATCCGCCTCTTTCCGGCTCTCCCTGACGATTGGACAGAGTGCCGCTTCGACGGCTTCAGGGCAGAGGGTGGCGTAATCATTTCAGGAACCATGGAGAATGGGGTGATTACCCGGATTGTTCTGAAATCAGAGCCAGGTGGCCGGATCCGGATTCTCATCCCGGATGATGCCGCAACCGTTCTTGAATTGGAACTTGGTAAGGGTGAAAGCTGGGAGTGGAGTCGGGGGAGCTGATTACCTTGCTGGTGAGAGAGAGAAAATAAACCGGGTTCCACCCTCGGGATTGGCCTCATATCTAAGTTTACCGCCATGCCTGGCGATGAACTTTTTACAAATACCCAGCCCCAGTCCTGAACCACTCTCTTTTAGGGTCCCATTACCGGATTGTCCTTTACCCCTCTTCATGAAATTCCTGATCTGCTCATCGGTCATTCCAACTCCCTGGTCCTGTACCGTTACTTCGATATCCTCACCCGACCTGCGGGCTGAGAGCCGGATGCTACCTCCCGGATGGCTGAATTTTATTGCATTGGAGATCAGATTTCTGAAAACGGCCTGGATCATCCTGTCATCATAATGGGCAAAGGTAGCTGCCGGGATTAAGTTCTCAGCCTTCAGCTGCTTGTCGGCAATAAGATGGCTGTAAACCATGATTGAGTTTTCTGCGGTTTGTTGAAGATCTCCGGTCCCAGGAAAAAACTGAACCCGCTTTGATTCGCTCAATGACCAGTCGAGCAGATTGTCTGCCAGTTCTCTGATTCGGATTGCCGATTGGTGCATTGCTTGGAGCCGCTGGAGGTTTTTCTGACCGGTATCCTGGCCGGCAGCATCGAGCAATACCTCTGACAGTCCGACCACTCCGTTGAGCGGGTTTCTGAGGTCGTGGGCAACAATCGAGAATAGCCTGTTACGGGTTCGGTTGACTTGGATTCTCAACCGGTAACCTCTGTAGAGCAATAAGCTGAAAAGTCCGAGGCTCAGGATTCCGATGGTTAAAAGAATGGTTGCCCAGCGAAGCCGGCTGATTCGGGTAATGCGCAACAGCTCCTGATTCTGCTTGATCTGGGTTTGTTCGCGCTCAAGCTGGTTGGTTTTGTAGCGCAGCTCGGAGGCTTCAATCTGGAACAGCTGCAGCTCTTTCTGAAGGCTGTCGAGCAGGTCATAGGCCTCCTCGTAATATCGGCTGCTTGCCCTGAATTCATCTTTCTCCTGGTGGAGGAACGCAAGCAGGGTGAGGTTATCAAGTATTTGCTGGTAAACCTTCCCCTGCCTGGCCCATGACAACGACTTTTCAACGTATTTGATCGCCCGTTCAGGGTGTCTCTCCAGGATGGCCTCCGCCTGTGATCTCATGACATGTGCGATCTGATAGGGATCTTTACTTTCATGGGCATATCTCAGTGCCTCAACAAAATTATGGCTTGTCAGCTTCTTTTCATCCAGTTGAGCATAAGCCAGTGCCAGGTTGCAATAAGATATCGAAAGTTCCCTCCAGTTTTCTTTTTCCAGATCAAAGCTTATGGATTCATTATAAAGCTGGATGGCCTGATCAAACTCCTCCCTGACCGACAGGATGTTGGCCATATTATGACCAAACTTAATGCGCATCACCGTATCGTTACCTGCCTGCCGCAGTCCCTCTTCATAGAATTTCCAGGCCTCATCATACTGAAGGGTCAGATAGTAGACATTTCCCAGACCATTCAGCGATTCAAGAAAAAGGTGAGGGTAATGGGCAGAATCACATATCTGCCGCATGTGGTTGTATTGCTCAATCGATTGAGAATACCTGCCTGTTTGCCAGTAGTACCTTCCCAGGTGGTTGAGCAAATTGAGCTTGGTCAGGGTGTCGTTCAGGAGAGTGGCCTTGTTGATGGCGGAGGGTGCAAAAAAAGGAAGATAATATTCACGCTCGCTCTTCTCAACCAATAAGGATAGTTCAGTAACGGCCGAAACGTATTCATTTTCAGACAGGTCAGCCTCTTCGAGAAGATTGACCAGACTGTCAATGCGATCCTGCGAGTACAAATGAACGGTCAAAACAACCATGATGGCTGTCAGACCTGCTTTTATAATCGAATGCATAATTCCACATTAAAGGTAACACCTTAATGCGAACGTTATCAAACAATTTGACCAACGTCACCCTGTTTGGAAGGATCACCTTCCCCAGTAACCGGTTCCGATCTCCTGCTTCGGTAAACCTGGTCCCTCCCAGGATACTTTGAGTCCCAATCCACCGGCCCGCTGGAAATAGATCAGGCTGAAAGGATGAACTCCTTTCTCAAGCGCCACAGGAGCCCAGCGCTCACCGGCACCGTGAATTCCGTCGTAATCAATCAGCACATCATCTCCCAAATAAATTCTTCCTCCATCGTCTGATGAAAGGTAGATGCTGTAAACCCCGGTTGCCGGAGCCTTAAGGTAACCCTCGAAAACAAGTCCGAAATACTGGGTAGAGCGGGCAAAGTCAAGGTTAACCTGTTTAGCAACTCCCGTTCTGACAGGCGTTATCTGTCCGAAATCTGGCAGTTTGCTCCAGTCTCCCTCATAGAAGGAGACCTTTAGTCCGGGTGACCCACCTGCTTCTACGGCAGCTCTGGGTACAACCTGCTGCAGATCAAAGGTTGCGGTTCTGCTACTCTCTCCCCCGGGCCAGAAGGTGCGCGCCTTCAGCAGGGTGCCGGCGGTAATCCCGATGGGTGCCGTATAAAGCATCGATTCTTCAACAGGTTCCGTTCCGTCGGTGGTGAAACGTATTTCTCCCGATCCCGAAGGATCGGCCAATTCAAGGTCCATCCGTTCGATGAACTGACGGATACCGCTGGTCAACCTGGGGGGAACCTTCCCGGCATGAGCCCTGGCGATGTTGGCGATTCCCATCTTCACGCTGTCGCGATCGTAGGTCATCAGTCCGTTTGTTTCGGTCTCAACATCAGTGGTTTGAGTGTAAACCACCGCACTAAGTCCCGCTTCATCCCTCAGTCTGAACACCTCCTGGTAGAAATCCTCATAACGCGACAGCAGGTCCTCAACCCGATCGAGCTTCTCATATCCCCAGTTCTCCTCCTGCCAGACGTGCCCCGGAACGTAAAGTCCCAACCCTCCGAATTCACCCAGCACAATGGCCCGGTTTTCCTCCATTTTGGGTGCCCTGGGTTCGGGATAGTTGTGAATGTCAAGCACGTCACCCACCCCCTTGTCGGTCCAGCCACTGGCATTGTTCACCAGGCGGCTCCGGTCAAGCGAGTATACGTACTCCACAATTCTCTCGGTTTCGTATTGTCCCCAGCCCTCATTAAACGGAACCCACATGATGATCGACGGGTGGTTGTAATGATCCAGGATCAGCTCCCGCAGCTCGGCTTCAAAATTCTGCCTGATCGCGGCCAGCTCCTCTTCAGATTGCCCCTCCTTGAATACTCCGTAGAACATGCTGGGCATATCCTGCCATACCAGCAGTCCCAGCCGGTCGGTGTGATAGTAAAAGCGTCGCGGCTCTACCTTGACATGCTTCCTGAGCATGTTGAACCCCATGGCCAGGGTCATGTCGAGGTCATAAACCATCGCCTCATCCGATGGGGGCGTGTTCAATCCGTCGGGCCAGAAACCCTGATCAAGCGGACCGTTCTGAAATACAAACTGATTATTCAGAAGGATTCTGGTAATGCCCTGTTCATCCTTTCCGACAGAAATCTTGCGCATGCCGAAATAGCCATCCACGGCATCAACCTTGTTCTTCCCGCGCATCAGACGGATTTTCACGTCGTAAAGAAAGGGATCGGAGGGTTGCCAGAGCCGCATTTCATCCAGGCTGATCAACAGGGGTTCATCCAACTCCCCTTTGAAGGTTCCGACCAGTTTTCCGGATGCCACCAGATCCACTTCAATCCGGTCGCTATTCCTGGGGTCAACCGCGGTTACCCTTATGGTGGCCTGTTTCAGATCAATATCGGTATTCACAAAGTATGATTCGATGTATGAATCCGGAACCGTCTCCATCCATACCGTTTGCCAGATGCCGGACGAAGGGGTGTACCATATTCCGTGCGGGTTGTTGGTCTGCTTGCCCACAGGCGCCATGCCGTCGGTTGACGGATCCCAGACCGACACCAGCAATTGCTGACTCTGGCCGGGTTTGATGTATTCGGTAACGTCGAAGGTGAAGGGGTCGTATCCGCCACGGTGGCTGCCAATCTCCTTTCCGTCGATCCATGCCGTCATCTCCCAGTCGACCGCCTCGAAATGGAGGAGCACCCTTTGAGATTTGAGTTTGGCAGGAATTGAAAGCTTGCGGCTGTACCAGATTTTCTCATCCGGGGTTAATCGTTTCATCACTCCTGACAGGGCCGATTCAACCGGATAAGGAACCAGAATTTGTCCGTGTGTGGTGTCGGGGAAACCTGTCTCTTTGGATGTGATGGTATAATCCCATAATCCGTTCAGATTCTTCCAGTTATGTCTCACCATATGGGGCCTGGGATATTCGTTCCAGGCATTGTTGGGGGTCACCTCAGAGGCCCACCGGGATTTCAGGGGACCCTCCTGCATGCTCCAGGTACCATCCTGGCTGCATCCGCTCAGCAGGATAATAAGGGTTACAGAGACCAGGGGAAATAGGTTTTTCATGTTGGTTTGTTTTACGTGGAGAGCAAATTTGGTTAAAATGGTTGAAATTACAGGCACGAAGATATATCTTACCAAAAATACCCTTTATGAAAAAGAGAGTGCTGTTTTCCTTATTGATCCTGGTC
>CAYGOU010000055.1:0-2305 GCA_964351455.1 uncultured Porphyromonadaceae bacterium | reverse complement strand
CTGGTCTCCGTTCTGGTGGTTATAACCCTGGGTGGCTACCTTTATGTTTTCAGGAAGGCACCGGCAGACCTGTCACGGGCCAAAACCGATTTCAAGCTGGATGCACCCGCTCTTTTTGAAGCCTTCGAAAGGGATGAGGCAGCCGCCTCATCCAGGTATGTTGGTCGCGTTCTCGAAGTCAGGGGTGCCCTTTCGGGCATCGAACAGGGGGATTGGGGACAGACGATACTCACCTTCATAGATCCCTTTTTTGGGGTGACCGCCACCATCGACAGTGCGATGGCCGTTGAGCAGAAACCCTGGATTGGCTCCCTGAGTCGCGGCGATACCGTCACAATCAAGGGACGTTGCGACGGAATGCTCACGGATGTCAGGCTGGTAAAGTGTTTGCTGGTCGGAGAGCGGTAAGTCCGGGAAATGCCAGTCCCGGTCAGGGGATCAGTCCCATGGAAGGAAGTTCAGGTGACGCGTATATCTTCCCCTGGCCAGTGAATCCAGCTCCTGGGGTCCGAGTCGCAATCCATAGATCCCGGCCTTCGTGTAGGTGGTGAAGATCCCCAGTCCGTTTTCAACATTCGTGTACCCCTGTCCGCGGTAATCATCGGTGATTCTGTAAACATCACGGTAATTGCGCATATGCTGGTCAGATGACAAAACTTCAAAATCAAGAGTCTTGGCAACCCTTCCTGAGACTTTATTATCCCGCTTGATGTTGGCTGCCACCTGTGCATAGAAGTTTTCCGGCCTGAAGTAATATGAATAGAAATACCTTGAGCCCCCGGGCACACTTACCTCATTGTACTGAATTCCCGACAAAACCCATGATACGGTCTGGTCATGCTCCCCATCTTCGCGCACCTCCCGGTAGTTCAGGGTAACTGAAATTTCGTACATATTGCCCATCACTGTATTGATCCATTCCATGTAAAAAGGCTCCTGAGAATAGAGATAGACCTTGTAAAAGGTAAACCTCGGCTGGGTGATGGTTGGGGGCAGTTGCAGCTTTGATGAGGCATGAAGGGGCTCATCCGATCCCGGAATCTCGGCAAAGAGATGCAGGTAAACCTGATAGGGAAAGCCAAGCTCTTCGATGCCTGCTGGCTTCAGGGTAAAAACATCCTCTGAGAGTTCGTAAACCACGTTGGGCTGAGTGGCAAAAATCCCCGGTTTTCGTTCCTCAATGACGGTTCTCTGCATGTCAGCACGCTGAATAATTGCTCCTTCCTTGGTGCGGGTCTCCATCCAGACCCTCGCATCTGAATAATAGAGAGAGTCGGCTTCTTTTGCATACTCAAAGGCATTGCCCTCGCCGATGAAGGTTTTGGTAAGCCTTACCCGGTATACGGTGTCGGCCGGATTGAGCACTCCGTAAACAACAGGACTGGATTTACCCGGGAGATTGGGATTGAACTGGTCGCTGCATGACCCCAACATGAATACCAGCACAACCAGCATCCGGAGGGAGGCTTTTTTTGGTATTTTTTGAGCAAAGGCGGGAGAACCGGCGGATTTAAAACAATAGATTGAGGAGGCTGGATGCATGCAGAATTAGACCTCCTCTCCTGTCTCAGGTTTAATCAGATCCAGGATCCTTTCAACCCTGTCGCGTAACTCTGACAACCCGAAATTGCGAACAAGCCTCAAACTCTCCCTGCCTTCGGTGAAAAGAAGCAGGGTTGGATGGGTAAAAACGGAGAAGGCACCCGCTGCCACAGGCAGTTTCTGTGTGTTGACATACCATGCCTCCACCTCGGAGTAGCCTGATATCATTTCATCCACCCTGGGCAGAAGCGATTGGCACACCGAACACTGAGGATGTGAAAGGTAGAGTAAAACGATCGGTTTGGATTGGATCGAAATCTGAACATCTTCGATCCGGTCTGCGCTCTTCATCCAGGTCTTTATCAGGCTGCAATAGTACAAAATATGTACTTTTACAGCAAATTGCATTCGATGAAGAGGATTTTAACTGACCGGGTTTTGTTGTTGCTGTTCATGGTTCTGTTGGTAACTGCCTGCCAGTCTGAGGCCGAAAAAACCGCCACAGTCAGGCTCGAGCAGGCACGTACTCTCGCCCTGGGGGGCAACGCCGAAAGTGCAATGAAGTTGCTCGACTCTCTGCAGGTTTGGTATTCTGATCAGTACAGGGTGCTGAACATGGCCATGAAACTGCGCGATTCGATTGCCCTTGGCCATCACCGGACCATGATCGATGGCGCCCTTGAAATGATTGATTCGCTCGGACCAAAGGTCATTGCTTTGAGCCGGAACTTCAAATTCATTCCGGGAGAGGCGGGGCAGGCCG
>CAYGOU010000054.1:0-13405 GCA_964351455.1 uncultured Porphyromonadaceae bacterium | reverse complement strand
GCTCTTAACGCAGACCGAAGGGGTGATCGAAAGGTGCCATTTCGAGAACCGGGAGGCGACATTCAGCAGGGCTCCGTAGGGACAAAGAAACCGGCAATAGGGCCGGGCAATGAAGAGTCCGAGCAGCAGAAACAGAATCCCCAGCAGAATCATCATCCATTTTCCATCCATCCTGAAAATGCCGATGAAGGGGTCATACCTGCAGATGATGAATTCAGTTCCGGTGGCGGCAAATAATATGGCCAACCCCAGGTATAACCAGGGGATCATGCCCAGCGTCTTACGCAGCCAGGCCGGCATGGAGAGGGGTTTAACGATCACCAGGTCCTGGATGGCACCAAGGGGACAGGCGCCGGCACAGAACAGGCGTCCGGCGAAGAGTGCCGCAATCAGCGGAATCAGAAAGAAAAGCAGTGCGGTTAGAGAGATGGCATAGGCCGGATCAAAGAGGGAAAGGGCCACATTCTGCACCGATCCCACCGAGCAGATGCATCCGTTGCGCCAGAATCCGAAATAGACCAATGAGAAAATGGAGGTCCACAGAATCCCCTTGCGCGACCTTTTTCTGAATACGAACCATGCCAGGGCCGCCATGACGGCAACCAGTACCAGCACATCGACATACTCGAGCATCCAGGCTCTCGGTTCGGGTGTGGTGGGCGAGGGCTGAACATATCCGCTCTCGAATTCGGGCTTGGGAAAGCGCTGCTGCGAAAAGGCCGACGGAACGAGGAGGAGAAAGGTTACGATGGGTGACAGAAAGGTTACAGGAAGGTTACGGAAGGTTACCATTTTAAGTAACCTATCGTAACCTGTCGTAACCTGTCGTAACCTTTTCATAACCTTCTCTAAAAATTGCCTTTGATGATATAGGGTTCAGTAGCCGGTACGCGGCTGATCGCATCCGACGGGCACATGCGTGCGATTGAGCATTCGTTGCAGTTCAGGCAGAGGTCGTGCCGGATCTGCAGGTGCAGGGATCCGTTTCCGAAGGCGGTACAGCCCTTGACGCATTTGGCACATCCGATGCAGAGCTTTTCATCAATTCGGTACTCGAAGTAGGGATTTTCGATATACTCCCGGTAAATGGCGGCAGTGGGACAAAGCTGGTTTTCGGCGCCAGTGTTGAGGGCGTTGGCACCAGGCCTGAAGTAACCCCCGCACAGGTCGCAATATCCGCAAAGGTCGTATGCATGGATGCATTTAACGGCTGAAGGGGTGAGAACGCATTCGGTGGCACAACGGCCACATTGCGTACATTTAAAGGGATCGATCTGCCAAACGGTTTCACCGGTGTTTGACTTTGCAAAGGCAAGCACCCCTACTCCACCTATGGCCACTCCCAGGGTCAACCGCATTCCATTTTCAATGAACCTGCGGCGGTCGACACCTTTATCCTTTTTTGTCATGCTGTGCGTTTTGAGCTTCAGGTTTACGGCACTGTTTCAAATCCCTGCACTGCCCGCATAATTGCGGATCACAGCTGTTGCGGTCAACGACAATCCTGTTTTGTAACAGGAGATAGGCTGTCACAATCCCCATGACGGCAAACAGTCCCCAGCGCCCCCCCTTGCGAAAGAATTCACTTCGTGTCATGACCGCTCCTTTTTTTCAAATACCCTGATCATCTTCCTGTCAAAGTCGAGTGCATAAACCCTTCCGTCGTCGCCGGCGGCAACCTCAGCCGGTCTTGTGGCACCCTTAAAGCGGTCAGGTTCTGCAACCACCCCGATGAACTCACCCGATGGCCGGTACACTTTGATCCTGAAAATCCCCTTTTCGGAGGTCACAAAGGTGCCGTCATCAAAGATATCGAAATGGGATGGATTGCAGCATCCACAGAATCCTTCGATGGTGATGGAGGTTTTTTCCCAATAGCCGCGAAGATCCCCTTCAGCGGTGTAATTCTCAAGAGCGTGCATGCCGGTATTTGCCACCCACAGCTCATCATCCCCGAGCAGGGCAAGGTCCATGAATCCGCTCGGAATGATGAATCCATGAAGATCATCCTGGTTTCTCTTACCTGAGAAGGATGAGACCCATTCTCCATTCATGAGAAAGCGGTGAACTTTGCGCTGGCCGGCATCTGCTGCAAATAGAGACCCGTTCATCACCACCAGGGAGGTGATCCGGCTGCTGTCGCCCGGAACAGTGAAGCGGCTGACCGCCACCCCTCCGGGGTCAAACGACAGGATGTAGCCCTGAAAACCCACAAAGATCCCGCTGCTGCAGGCATGAATGCAGGTTGGATGATCATCAATGCTGGTTTTCAGCAACTCACCTCCCTCCGGGGATATTTTAAGCATCGTGCCATTTGCTGCCATCCAAAGGTTTCCATCGTAGAAATCGATGCCTGCAGGGACCAGGGTTCCAAGGTCGATCTGCCTGATCTCGCGGTACAGGATCTGTTCAGGATCCACCTCGTTGTACTCGTCGAGGTTTAGGTAATAGGGGTTTGAGCCCCGATTGCCGGCACCCCTCCCCAGAAAATCTGCCAGAATGATTCCGGCGATCGCCAGTCCCAGGAGAACCAATACCGCAATGATCGCTTTTCTGCCCATGGATTATATCAAAGGTTTTCTGATTAAAGATTCAAGTTAACACATATCATCGTCTTGCTGTCTCTGAGCACCATGTAGCCATCGGCAACCGCAATCGGTGCCCAGGCGTCGTGGCCATCAAAGAGTTTCACCTTGTCGAGCTGGATGAATGATGATGTACTTGGCCGCAGGATGGTCAGCACCCCGTCGTCACTGAGAATAAAGAACTTATTGTCGGCCATCATATAAGGCCCCAATCCATACCGGTTCTCCTGTCCGCTCGACCAAACTACCTTTTTGAAGTCTGATGGGTTGACGCAAACGAACTGGTTTCTGAGGGGACCGGCATCTTTCGGAAGGATGCCAAAAACATGCCCGTTCCAGAACAGGGGGGTCTGCTGCTCGCTTGACAGTCCTTCAACAGGCTTGTAGCTATCCAGAATCTCCACTTCATATTGGCCGGCTGAATGATGAATTTTAAGCACCATGCTTCCGGAACCATAGCCTGCTGACAGAAAGATCCTGCCATCGGGCAGGCAAAGAGCTGATGGCGCCACCACAGAGTGGTTCCATTTGCTGGTCTTCCAAAGTATTTTCCCGGCATCCTCTCCATCGGCTACTATTCCACAGGCAACACCAACTGCACTGTAAACATACATCCGCCGTCCTCCGAAATCCCACGGTATGATTGAGGCGTGCGACATCTTCCACCCCGGTTCGGTGGGGGTTTCCCACAGTTTTTCACCCGTTTCACAGTCAACTCCGATCATGAGGGCTTCGCCCCCGGTGGCAATAACGGCCACACCGTTGTCGATCAGCGGACACTGGCCGGTATACCAGAAAGGGATCTCAGAGCGGTAATCCTTTTCAACGTCGATGCCCCATCTGAAGGTACCATCTTCGCGGTCGAGGCACATTATGTGGGCACGGGGACCGATGGTGAGGATATATTTGTCGGTTACGGCGGGAACCGTTCTTGACATTCCGTGATTTCGCTTGACGTTTACCTGGTATCCCCGCTGCCAGAGTTCTGTTCCGCTTACCAGATCAAAACAGCGCAGCATGTCGGCTTTTGAATTTTCAAGGTAATCCATCAGATAAAGCTTTCCCTGATAGATTGAGGCTCCGGCGTGTCCCTCTCCCAGCTCAACCGACCAGAGAATATCCGGTCCTGTTGCGGGAAAAGAATTGATCAGAGGAACTGCTGACTTTGAAATGTTGTCGAAATCGCTTCCTCTGAACCTGGGCCACGACTCCAAAAGCTGTGAGGAGGCTTCTCCGTAAAGGTTGTAAACCGAACCGATCCTGATCACCTCAGTAATTGAATCGAGTCCGGCCGGCCGGTTGTCCATCCCCGGCTCACTGGCCACCAGATGACGCCACGGATCCCTCACCACCCACCAGACGAAGGCTGAAATGGCCACCAGAATCAATATCAGATTGGTATAAGAGACAAACCTTCGCATCAGAAACAACCTATAACCTACAACCTACAACCTACAACCTACAACCTACAACCTGCAACCTACAACCTGCAACCTGCAACCAGCAACCTATTTTACCTTGTAGGCCATCAGCACCTGTCCATGTCTCACCAGGAGGGTTCCTTCATGCATCACCAGGTGTGCCCAGTGCTGGTCTGAACCCAGGGTGATCTTGGTGTTCCCCTTTAGCTGGTAAGATGATGGATCGGCCTTGATCAGGACAAGTTCTCCCCTCTGTGAATAACCATAAAGCATGCCGTCGGCCAGTATGACCACACCGACTGCCAGTCCTGTTGACTCCCATTTTACCTCACCGGTTTTCCAGTCGAGGCACATCCAGAACCGGTTGTTATCCCCTGAGCCGTAGATATGGCCGTTGTGGTAAACGGCACCGCCCATGCGGCTGTCGTATTTTTGCTGGAACCACTCTTTGGTCACCGAACTGCCATCCTCATTCAATTTCAGCATCACCCCACCATGACCGTAACCGCTGAAACAGAAGAGAGATCCGTCGTGATAGAGTGGAGTGTTGGCATGAACCGAATAGCGGTTTGGCTGGTGGTGTGACCACAATACTTTTCCGGTTCCGGCATCCATACCGAGTATGTGTGACGCGGTATGGGTTACCAGCAGTTTTCGTGAAGGCAGGTTGACGATCAGTGGAGAGCAATAGGCCGATTCCTCACCCAGTCCGGGTGAAGTCCACACCACCTTACCGGTAAATCGGTTAAGCGCCATGACGTTGTTTTTCTTTCCACCCGGAGTGCAGAAAACCAAATCGCCATCAACCAGAACTGTTTCGGTAAGACCCCATTTAATCTGCGGACCATCGAATCCGCCCAGAAGATCATGATGCCAGACCGGTTCGCCGCTTTCAGCCTTGAGGCAATAGAGGTGCCCCAGTGATGAGGAGACATAGAGAAGATCTCCAACCAGGGTTGGTGAGGTTCTCGATCCGGGATAGGATTCAACAAACTCCTTTCCGTATGGATACTTTTTGATCAGCTTACCGTTCAGATCCAGCACAAAAACATAACCGGTATCCTCGGGGGTGCCGGTGAGGTAAATTCTGCCATTGTAAACCGTGGGGGCCGAATAGCCCTTTCCGGCCTCATCGAAATGCCAGAGCAGTTCAGGACCGGCTTCGGGCCACTCTTTGAGCAGGCCTTTGTCCGGGTAATTTCCATTTTGGGAGGGTCCCCGCCAGAAGGAGGGATCCTGAGTCATGCCGTTCACAGCACAAAAAAGCACCAACGCAAGCACAAAATGTTTCTTCATCATTGTTTTCAAATTAGGGCTGCAAATTAGTCATAACAAATCAATTGGCACCGGCCGCCGGGGTCGGGAGAGGTTGTTGAATTTGTTAAAAAAGTGTAAAAAAAGCCTTTCACGGCGTCGCCTGCCCGGTTACCTGATGCCAGCCATGAAGGCCTCAATCTCCTTAACGGTTCTGGGAAGTCCTGCTGTCAGGTTCTCGCAGCCCGTTTCGGTGATCAGGATGGTGTCCTCAACCCTGACTCCCAGGTTCTCTTCGGCAAAAACGGCCAGGGGTTCATTGGCGATGACCATTCCGGCTTCAAGAACCTTCGGCGAACCTCCCACATCGTGTACTGCCATTCCGACGTAATGTCCGAAATTGGCGCGGAAGTTTTTCCAGATGGGAAGGCTGGTATCATGGCCCCATTGCCTGAGTACCTCCATCACTTCAGGCACAAGCTGTTCACGGGTGAGGCCGGGCCGGTAAACCTTCATGCAGGCCTCATGCATTGCGTTACAGGCCTCGTAGATCTCGCGCTGCCGTGGGGTAAACTTACCGTTTACGGGATAGGAGACTGTGATGTCGATGTCGTAATAATGGTAATCAGGACCACCGTCGATCACAAGGAAGTCGCCATCCTCCAGAATCCGGTCGTACTTGTGATAATGGAGATAAGGGTGATTCTCTGCCGAACAGATGATGGTGTAATAGGCCAGATCCTGGGCACCCTTGCGCTTGTTCTCATATTCAAAAATGGCAGCCAGTTCAAATTCCGGCATACCCACCCGTGTAGCTTTCATCATGCTTTTGTGGGCATCCACGGCAATTGCCGCGGCCTTGCGCAGGAGTGCAATTTCAGCCGGTGTCTTTATCACCCGCAAATCCCAGATCAAACCAGAACAATCCTTGATTTCAGCCTGTGGAAAACGCGAATGGAGATGGCTTATAAATTGCTGCTCCCGTGTCGGCCTGCTGTCCCATTCATTCTCAACCTGCGTTTTCTTCAGGTAACTCAGCTTCTCAAGCGAACACTCGCGCATCAGCTCCTCGGGCTGAAACATGGTGTAAAGAACCGCCCTTTCACCAACTTTGGCTGCAAGAAAATCCCCAAGCTGCTCCACTGGCAGTTTTCGTTCTATTTGGGTTACCTCCACCGTTCTGGTCACCTGCTCCAGCGGAACCCCTTCACTCCGGGCCATTTTTTCAGTGATGGTAAAAAAGATGGTGGTCTCACGGTTTTGACCGTCGATGACCAGCACTGCATCCGGAATCTCCAGTCCGCTGAGGTACATGAAGTCATTGTTTTGAAAGAAGGGATAATAATCGGTGCGGGTAGCAGCGCCCTGAATGACTGCGATGCCATCCGGTATTTTATCCATCAGCCTGGCACGGCGACCGGCGTATTCAGACCATTCGAACTGAAATGCCGTGGCGGGTGTTGAGAGTAGAACAAGAATCCAGAGAAACATTCGAATTTTCATGGCTTAGGATTTTAATCAGAGGTTAAAATTGTAACTTTCCACGGAAATCAGCATCCCTTAACCATGGCAAAGAGTAAAGACGTTAAAAAAGAGGCCAAAAAGGCCCCGGCCAAATCGGCCAAAGAGAAAAAGCTCGAAAAACAGGAGAAAAAGCTGAAGGGCAAGAGCAGCTGACCTCCATCTCCAGCACAGCATGAAAGCTCCTTTTGAGCGGTTTATTCTGGTTTTCCTGCTTGCTTTCGTTTCACTGGGTGCCATTTATGGTGGGGGATCTATGTTGCTGAGTCCCGATGGTTCCCTGCTTGGAATGGATGTCAGCTGGCTTGAGAAGTCCCCCTTCTCATCGTTTCTGATACCCGGACTGATTCTCTTTTTTTTCCTTGGCTTTGTGCCCCTAATCACCATCGTGGGTCTGCTGACGCGGAAACCAGTCCGTCTGGTGTCAACACTCAACATGTTTCCCGGAACGCACTGGAGCTGGTCATACTCGCTTTACATATCCATTATGATCATGATCTGGATATCGGTACAGCAGTTAATGACAGACTATTACCCCTTCCAGCCAATCATTGCTCTTACCGGAACCGCCATCCTCATTATTTTGATGCTGCCCAAGGTTCAACGGTATTACCAACAACTTTGAAATTCCCCTGCATTTCTGGCATTAATATTGTCACATGGAGGTGACCCAATCGTCTTATGTCCGGATTAATTTGAACACAAACAAACCAAAAGTATGAGAACAGTTTTTTTGTTTATGCTGGCCGGGTTGCTGGCATTGTCGGGATGCATCAAGGACCCGCTTTGTATCAGGGGAGAAGGACCGGTAGTCACCGAGATCCTGACCCTGGATGAGATCCGCTCGCTCAACCTGCAATCCTCTTTCGATGTCTATGTTAAATACGGACCGGAGCAGGAGGTCAAGGCCATCGGACACAGCAACATTATTGAACAGCTTGAAACCATAGTAGTTGGAAAACACTGGAACATCAGTCTCGGCCAGGGATGCTTCTACAGGTTTGACCTCGAGATCCACATCACCCTGCCGCTGGTTGAGGCCCTGAAGAACACAGGATCGGGAGATCTGATAGCCGATGACCTTACCGGAACCACTGAAATGGAAATTCGCATCGACGGATCGGGTGACATTGAGATGAAAGGGGTAAACGGAACCGAAAAAGTCTTTTATTACAACCAGGGCAGTGGTTCATTTACAGGCCTGAAATCATTTGAAGAACTGAAAGAGCTGACCGTCAGAAACTCGGGATCGGGCAGATTCTATGGGTTTGCGCTTCAGTCGGATGTTTGTGAGGTGAGCGTCAGCGGCAGCGGCTCGGCAGAGGTGTATGCCCGGGATAAGCTGGAGGTTTCAATCAGTGGCAGCGGAAACGTCTAT
This sequence comes from uncultured Porphyromonadaceae bacterium, assembly GCA_964351455.1. Taxonomy (GTDB): domain Bacteria; phylum Bacteroidota; class Bacteroidia; order Bacteroidales; family UBA12481; genus JAGHDB01. The sequence goes on along the minus strand of CAYGOU010000054.1, from coordinate 5,246 downwards.
TACAAGGGCAGTCCTGAAATCGCATTACACCAGAGCGGATCAGGACGGCTCATCAGCCGGAACTGACAGATACCCATAACCCATTCAGCCAGAGGGACAGATCGCAGGATCTGTCCTTTTTTTGTATTATTGTGTCAACCAAAACCTTAACCTCATGTAATATACCCGGTCTCTCATTACCGGAAAACATAAATGGTGAACCGCAAAATGACCCTAATTGGTGAAAATTTTCTTGCCGAAATACACAGATCGAAATGTTAAAAACAGTATTAACCCGATGAAACAAACCCTTATTGTCCTCAGCTTTGCAGCATTGCTTTCCGCCTGCACCTCCAGGCATGAACTCTCCAATGAATACCTGGCGGTCACCTTCACAGACCAGGGAGTGAGCCTCGTGAAAGAGCGGCAATCTAACCTCTCTTTGCCAGTAGTCAACGATCATTTCATGCTGGTGATCGACGGCGACACCCTTAACAGCACAGGCATGACTCCCGCCAGGGTGACAAGAGACAAAGAATCCCGAACCGAACATTACGAAGAGGGAGGGTACAGGATTTCCGTAATATATGAGCTCAAAGCAGGGTGGAGGTTTGTGAGCAAGCAGTTGCATATCACAAGCGATGAAAAAGAATCCTTCCGTGTAGACCAGTGTAATCCCTGGAATATGACCCTTGAGCATCCTGTAGAGTCAAAGCTCGACCTTTCGGCGGGCAAATATGGCTTTGTCGTTCGGTTTGGAGCCGGTGACGACGAACGGAAACCGGTCAGGGCAGGAGAGAGTGCATTCTTTCTGATTCAGAACCCATACTCCAGTTATGCATTTGAAAACAATCAGATCTCGGCTGGATACCCGGCTGAAATGCAATGGTTCACTACCGATGGCGACTTTCCGTCAGACCGGGCATGCCTGGGAGTTCAATCTCTTTCGGGGGTCACGATGCGTCATGACCTGCTGCCTGAATGGTCATACGTTGAAGATCCCGATGCCTTTGTCACCGGTGGCCTGCAGATCGACCAGGCAGAGATCCGGGCCGTCACCGAATGTGCCCGGGCCTTTCTGATGATCGACCCCACAGAGGCGGTTAAGGTGCACATCGGATGGTGCGAGAACGACTACCAGATCGACGTGGCCACACCCGAAGGCCGTGAGGAGTATCTCCGCATCATCGACCAGGCCGCCGCAGTAGGCTGTGAGCATGTGCTTTATACCCCAAATCACAGCTTGTACGGTCCGCTTGAAAATAACCGCGATGCATGGGGATGGGAGAACCTGCTGTGGCTCGGACTGGGACAAAAGGTTAGAACCGGCGAATGGGTGCCGGGCAGAGATCCACTTCCGGCCGACATTCTTGGAATGATCGATTACGCCAGGGACAAGGGAATCAAGCTGATGGCCTATGTTTATCCCTCCCTGCCCTTCATGCAGGATTCGGCATGGACCGCCTGGCGGACAGCCATCGGTCAGAAGCCCGAGCACTACCTGACCGTCGACACCGGGTTGAGGAGTTTTCAGGATTGGTTCGTTGACCTTTGCATAGCCTTCTATGAACAAACCGGCATTTCTGGATATTCGTTTGACCACTGGTGGATGGCATACACGGATGAGGCGGGACTGGTCTCAAGCAAGTACCAGCAATGGTTTGGCACGCGCCGCATTCTTGAAGAGTTGCGCCGCCGGGCTCCGGAGATCATCCTCGATGGCAGGCAGCAGTACCACCATTTCGGCACCTGGACCTGGCTGGCCGGCACCTATCCCCACCCCATGATGTCGGATGAACAGCCCGGCAGCTTCAACCCCTTTCCCGGGTTGAGCACCGACCGGATCAGTGCGGACCGACAGCGCTATGTGGCTCATCGACTGATGGTCAGGGACTTCACCCCCATGGAGGTGCTTCCCGGATTCATCACCCACCAGACCCAGCGCAGCGATGCCAACCGGGTGATGAGGCGCGACTCATACCGGATCCGCGACTGGGATTTTTTGGGCTGGGAATACAACCTGCTCTCAACCGTCGCCACAGCTCCCTTCAACCTCGTGATCAACTACCTGCCGGCCCGCGACACTTCTGAATTCAAACATTTCAGCCAGAGGGACAAGGATTTCTTCAAACATTGGCTGCAGTTTTGTGACGACAACCTGAGTCTCCTCAGAAACATCCGTCCCATTCTTGGTCAGCCCATGGTGGGCAGGTGCGACGGCACTTCAGCCATTGAAGGCGATCAGGGGTATATCTTTCTGTTCAATCCAAATTATGAGGAGCTGACGGCTGGCTTTTATCTGAATGAGGATATTGGCTTGCTGAAGGGCGGGCCTTTTCTCCTGAAACAGCTTTACCCCGCTCCCGAAGCGTATCTCCCGAACCATGAAAACGGACAATTTGGATATGGGGAGTCTGTCAACATCAGGATGACAGGAACCTCGGTGAGGGTGCTTCAACTGGTTCCAATTGAAGGAGAAGCGGATCCCACCCTTCTTTTTGTTCAGGAGCCGGATGCCGATAATCCGGAGGTTCTTCTCAAACTGACCCGTGAGGATGGCAACCGGCAGAGCTGGGAATTGACCATCAGCCAGCAATATCTTGAAAAACTGGCCTCATACCGCGAGGCCTGGCCCATACCCTACACGCCCGATGATCTGGAGGCCCCCTGGGTCGACCCATCGAGGATGCTTCTTTTCATCAACATCGCCGATCCCTATCGCGAAAAGGTTGAAGAGTGGAAGGATGGCAATGGTGAGATTCACACGCGCAACGTGAGGGAACCGATGGATGTCGGGGAGCTGAGTCTGAAGGTCGATGGCAGGGAGGTGAAAATCAAAGGGGCCTACAATGGAGTTTACCCTTATGAAACCAGAACTTTTCTGGGCTTCTATGCCGACCTGAGCCACCTTCAGGCCGGACCGGCATACAGCCTCGATCTCACGCTGCCTGGAGATCTGCGGAGGGGACAGTTTAGAGGAATATACCTCAAGAAATAAGAAAGAGGCCTTTAGAAATTAAGGCTAAGGAAAAGGCTAAGGCGAGGGAGTAATTCATTACAAAATACCACTTAGCCTTTTCCTTAGCCTTTGTCTTAATTTCTAAAGGCCTCCTTCTTCTTTCTTAAGGTGTAGGTTGCTTTCGCCATGAAGGTTCGGCTGTCAGACAGTGGCAGTTCGGGCATGCGGATGCGGGGATCGGTGTTCAGTCCTTCGTTGTAAACGAGGTAGAAATCAACTCCTTCGCGGGGATTGTACCTGAACCTGACGTTGGCGATCACGGCATCTGCTGCGGTGTTGTACTGCACAAATCCGGCAAGTGAGGTTTTGGTGGTAAAGGTGAAAAGGGTTTTGATGCCGACGATGTGGTTCACAAAGCTGATATCCCTTCCTGGAATGGATACCCAGTCGAAACGGTAGGTCCCGCTAAGGTCGATGCCTGACGAGATGCTCCAGTTGGGAATGAAGCTTGCAGAAACCAGATATCCGTCGAAGAAGGCCCCTGCCTCAGCAGAAAGCTGCCCGACAACCGGAAGACTCTGTGGCAGCATCATCTCGGCTGAAATGTAATGAAAGGGATATGAACCGGGCAGAATGTGGGTGTCACCCGACAGGCTCAGGGTGTCAAGCAATACTTCATAGGCATAATTGTGTGCCACCTGAGCGTACAAACCCGAACGGGTTTCAAAATCCCATCCGGTTTTGATGGTGAAGGTTTCCAAAACCCCGGTGTGGGTTTGACGGTAATTCATCCATTCTGTCTTGATCTTGTGTCGCAACAACCACGAGGATTCGCCAGGGGCCCAGCCATACTGGGCCATAAGGTAACCACCCAGGTAATCCGTCTTGCGCATGAATCCAATTCCGGGATTGAAATCCCTGCCGGTCCAGGTGAAGGTCACATCGTAGGCCAGTCCGAGATCGCTGCGCCGGTCCCATACGAACTGAAGCCTCCATGGATCAAGTCCGCGGTCCTGCTGATTGGTCTTGCTGTCAAGCGAGTGGGCGATGTTGAATGAGAACCAGTCATCCCCAAAAACCTTGATGTTACCGTCGAACCCGGATGCGAAATTATAGCGCCCGTCAAGTCCTATTCTTGAGGTAAACATTCCCCCCAGGTAGGAGTTCTGGTTGAAAACCGTGCGCCTCAGTCTTACGACGCCGAAATTCTCTGATGGCAACTGGTCGAGCGAGGCGGTCTGCATGCTGAGCGCACCGACATCCCAGTCTCCTGCCCGTCCTGTTACCCTCACACCTCCAAAAATCCTGACCGGACGGCCATCATAGAGTCCTATCCGGCGGCTGTAGAAGAGGTTATTGGGACCGCCCATCGGGAAGTCAAACGCGTCTGACTTCTCCTGAAAAAACAGACGTTTTTCAGGAAAATAGAGTGAATACCTGGTCAGGTTGATCTGTTCATCATCTGCCTCAACCTGTGCAAAGTCGGTGTTGAGGGTCACATCCATGGTCAGGTTCCCGGTGAGTCCCACCTTGACATCCAGTCCGGGCTCCAGCTTAGGCTCCACTGTTTTCAACCAGGCACTGCCATCGGCATTCAGTTCATGGACATAGCCCCAGCCCGCCAGCAGATAAGGAGTTACATAAAAGGGTCTTCGGGGCGTGAGTCCGATGAACCATACCTCCTGCGTGAGTGAAGGTTTCCATGTACCGAAGTTGTAATCAATCGGAATGGCGGGAAAAACCGCCATCTCATTTTTTGCCGGGATGTATCGATTGATTGTCAGTCCCATTCTGACTTTCCCCTCCAGGGACTGAAAACGCAGACTCGAAATGGGGATCCTGAATTCGGTGTGCCACCCGGTTGAATCCATCACCGTTTTGACCTCCCAGTATGTGTTCCAGCTCATGTTGACATCCTGGTCGAAGGTTTTTATATCGCGCTTCACCGAGGCATCGAAGCGTATGCCGTGGGGGTTGGTATAGAAAACCAGGGCATTCTGGCGGTCGAAGTAGCTGTCGAGGTGAATCCCGAAGAAGTCGCAGGTCATCTGGTCGTAATCCCGTTTTTTTCCGGTGGCACGCATCAGGCTGACATCCTCATAGAAGAGATGGGCACCCACATAGAGATATTCGTCATCGAAACCGATCCTGACATCGGTACGCTCGGTCGGCTCTTTCCCATGCACCGGCTGATACATGATCATGGGGAAGGGCTTCAGTGCCTGCCAGGCCTCTTCGTCGGGCATACCGTCAAAGATGATTTTTCCGGAGATGGGGTGAATTTCGATCCTGGGGTGAGGGGTTTGGG